>NZ_VRUW01000160.1:0-4518 GCF_008039475.1 Methylobacterium sp. WL12
GAGCGTGCGCTGCAGATCCTGAGGAGGCGTTTTGGCCTTGGGCCGGCAGGCTTCAACCAGAGGCTCCAGATCAGCCCATTGCGCGTCGCTCAGCATCGTCCCTCCTCCATCAGAGAGACGAAAACGCAAGCCCAGCCAATCTGTTCAGGCGACGACAGGCCCTAATGGGACGGCGCTACCGAAACTATGAATTTCCGGAGTTACTCTGCCGCCAGGGCAAGGGGCACTTTGCGGTTAATCGGCTCGTCGTCAGAAGGGCTCAGGCGCTCTTCAAGATGGCGGCGGTACCAGAGGGCGTAGAGGGCGGGAAAGAATAGCAGCGTCAGAAAGGTCGCTACGAACAGGCCCCCCATAATGGTGATCGCCATCGGCCCCCAGAAGGCGCTGCGGGAGAGCGGTATCATCGCCAGGATCGCCGCGAGCGCGGTTAGCACTACAGGCCGGGCACGGCGCACCGTCGCCTCGACGATCGCCTCGCGTAGGGTGTGGCGTCCGGATATGCGGTCTGTCTCGATCTGGTCGACGAGGATGACGGCGTTGCGCATGATCATGCCGGCCAGCGCGATCAGTCCGAGCAGAGCGACGAAGCCGAAGGGCTTGCCGGACAGGTTCAGTGCGAGCGAGGCACCGATCAACCCGAGCGGCGCAGTCATGAACACAAGGAACAGCCGGGCGAAGCTTTGAAGCTGGATCATCAGCAGGCTGAGCATCGCCAGGGTCATGACGGGGAAAAGTACGAAGAGCGAGGCATTGCCCTTATCTGACTCCTCCACCGCGCCGCCGATCTCGATGCGGTAGGCCGGTTCCAGGCCGTCACGGATCGGCTTCAGCAGCGGCCAAATCGCATTGGTTACGTCCGGCGGCTGGACGCCATCGACCACGTCGGCGCGCACGGTGATCGTCATGTCGCGGTTACGCCGCCAGAGGATCGGTTCCTCGTCGACGTATTCGAGCCGCGCCACCTGTGCCACAGGCACTGCAAGTCCATTGCGAGAGATCACGGTCAGATCGGAGAGGTGAGCGAGGTCGAGGCGTTCGGACTGCGTCGCGCGGGCGACGATGCCGACTTGCTCGATGCCCTCGCGCATCGTCGTCACGGTGAGTCCCGAGATCAGGGTTTGCAGGGTCTGGCTGATGTCCTGGACGTTCAGGCCGAGCGCCCGAGCGCGCTCTTGATCGACGACGAGACGGATGGCCGGCGCACGCTCATTCCAATCGAGTTGCGGCTCGACGGCCTTGTCATTGCCGCGGACCACGTCGCGCACCTGGTAGGCGATGGCACGGACCTTGGCCGGTTCCGGCCCTACAACGCGAAACTGAACGGGGAAGCCGACCGGCGGCCCGAAGTTGAAGCGGTCGACACGAACGCGGGCTGCGTTCAAGGCGCCCTGCGCCACCAGTTTCTCGATGCGGGCCTTCACCCGCTCGCGCGCTTCGGTGTCGCGGGCGGCGATGACGATCTCTGCGAAGGCCTCGTTGGGGAGTTCCGGATTCAGCCCGAGCCAGAAACGCGGACTGCCCCGACCGACATAGGCGGTGTAGGTCTCGATGTCGGGATCGTTATGGCCGAGCAGTGCCTCGGCCTCCGCGACGGATTTCAGCGTCGTGCCGATGGCGCTGCCCTGGGGCAGGCGCAGCTGCAGGAACAGCTCTGGCCGCTCCGAGAGCGGGAAAAATTGCTGCTGGACGTAGCCGAAGCCGACGATTCCAGTCGCGAACGCAGCGAGCGTCGCGAGCGCCGTCGTCCCCCGGAAGCGCACGCACCAGCTCACGACCCTCCGTAGGCCACGGTAGAGCTGGGTGTCGTAGACCGCGTTGCCATAAGCGTCGTTGGCATGGGCGTCGTGCTTGATCAGATCCTTCGGCAGCAGCAGCACGCCGAGATAGGGCGTGACGATCACCGCTACGAACCACGAGGCTATCAGGGCGATCGCCACCACCCAGAAGATGCCGCCGGCATATTCCCCCACAGCCGAATTGGCGAAGCCTACCGGCAGGAAGCCGGCAACCGTGACCAGCGTGCCGGTCAACATGGGAAAGGCGGTCGACTCCCAGGCGAAGGCGGCGGCCCGCATCCGGTCCCACCCTTGCTCGATCTTCACCACCATGGTCTCGACGGCGATGATGGCGTCGTCGACCAGTAGGCCCAGGGCGATGATGAGGGCGCCGAGCGTGATCCGGTGAAGCTCGATGCCGAGCGCCTGCATGACCACGAACGTCAGCGCCAGAACCAGCGGCACGGAGAGGGCTACGACAATACCGGTACGCCAGCCGAGCGAGAGGAAGGTGACCGCGAGCACGATGACCAAAGCCTCGACGAAGGAGCGCTCGAACTCGAACATCGCCTCGTCCACGACCTTGGGCTGGTCCGCGATGCGAGTGAGCGTGAAACCCTGCGGCACGGCCTCCATGAAGCCGTCTTTGGCCACCTCGACGCCAGCGCCGAAGGCTTGGATGTTGGAGCCCTTGGCCATCACCACGCCGATGCCCAGGGCCGGCCGACCCTCCTGACGTACGAGGCCGTCGGGCGGATCGACAGTGCCGCGGGTGATCGTAGCAAGGTCACCCAAGCGCACGCTACGCCCGTTGATCTCCACCGGGGTCTCGGCCACCGCCCGCACCCCGTCGAGGGCGCCCGTGACGCGCAAGGGGATGCGCTGGGCCGAGGTCTCCACGGTGCCGGCCGGCGTGACCGCGTTCTGGCGGCTCAACGCGTCGAACAGCACTTGCGGCGCGATCCCGAGGGTAGCGAGCTTGGCGTGGCTGAACTCCACGAAGATGCGCTGGTCCTGCACCCCGTAGAGGTTGACCTTGACCGCGCCGTCGACCCTGAGAAGGCGCTGGCGAAGGCCTTCGGCCACCAGCTTAAGCTGCGCGTAATCCGCACCGTCGCCAGTGAGCATATACAGAAGCGCATCGACGTCGCCGTACTCGTCGTCGACCGAGGGCCCGATCACCCCAACCGGCAATTCCCCCCGGATGTCGTCGAGCTTCTTGCGGATCTGATAGAACAGGCTCGGTACCTGAGCCGAGGGCGTGTTGTCGCGAAACGTGATCTGCATCGCGGCGAAGTTCGGCTTGGCGTAGGTCACGACCTTTTCGAACCAGGGCAGAGTCTGAAGCCGCTTCTCGATACGATCGGCAACCTGATCCTGCATCTCCTTGGCCGTAGCACCGGGCCAGATCGCGGTGACGACCGCGACCTTGATCGTAAAGTTCGGATCCTCCGCTCGGCCGAGCCGTAGAAACCCTAAGGTGCCGGCCGCCGCAATGGCGAGGATCAGGAATAATACCACCGGACGGTGATGCACAGCCCAATCGGATAGATTGAAGCGCCGTATCGGACCGTTCGCTCTCAATGACATTGCGGTCAGAACTGCAAAGTATCGACGATGCGCACGCGCTGACCTGGATCGAGCTTCTGAGCGCCGAGCCGTACCACCTGTGCACCCTCAGCGAGACCTGAGGCAATTAACGCGTCCTGAGCATCATAGCCCGCGACCTGAACCGATTTGAGGGCGAGTTGCCCGCCATCCTCGACGGTCCAGACAGCCGGCCCCTTCCCTTGGTCGATGAGAGCGGCAATGGGAATGCGCATTACCCGCTCGATCTCGGCCTGAGCGAGGGTCACAGTGGCCGTCATGCCGAGCTTGACCGCCTCGTCCGCCCCAGGCAGCGAGAAGCGCGCGAGGTAGGTTCGGGTCATGGCATCCGCGGCGGGCGCCAGCTCACGCAAGCGCGCTGTGTAGACCACGCCCACGTTCGACCACAGCCCAACGCTGGCCTTGCCCGCCCGAGCCAACGGTACCAATGCCTCCGGGATGGCGACTACCGCCTCCCGTTCTGCGGTGTAGGCAATACGGATCGCCGCCTGCCCCGGTGATACCACCTGCCCCGGTTCGATTAGGCTTGCAGTGACGACGCCATCCCCATCAGCGCGGAGGATCGCATAGGAGGCAGCGTTTCGAGCCAGTACCAAGGCGCGCTCGGCCCGCAAAGTCCGACTCCGCGCCTCCTCAGTCGTAGCCCGCTGGCGATCGACAACCGAGGCAGGCGTCCACCCCTGAAGAGAGAGAGTGAGAGTTCGTTTGAGGTCGGCTTCGGCCTGGATCAGAACGACCTTGGCAGCGGAATACTCCGCGTCGGCTTGCTCCGTCTGAAGGTGCAGATCGATCTCATCAAGGGTCGCAAGTGCCGTTCCTGCCTTAACGACGTCGCCGACGTTCACGAGACGCTTAGCGACCTTACCTGGAACACGAAATCCGAAGTCACTTTCTACACGTGGCCGTATTGTACCAACAAAGCCACGTTGCGAAACACGTAGTTCTGAATTTATTGTCTGAACAAATACCGGGCGCTTGGCATTGCGATCGTGCGCTCGATCTGTTTGATCTACGTCTTTACATCCAACCAAAAGTGAAATTGTAAATACAAAAACAGGAATACCGATAAATTCGCCTGAGCAAAACGGTATTTTAATCACGGGCTTAACTTTCCTAGATCACATTACATGAATAT
>NZ_VRUW01000161.1:0-4498 GCF_008039475.1 Methylobacterium sp. WL12
CTCCCGACCCTCGCTCACGCGAGACCCACCCTCCCCCTCACCCAAGTCGGGCAAGCCCGACTTGGGTGAGGGGGAGGGTGGGTCTCGCGTGAGCGAGGGTCGGGAGAGGGGAGCGCGATGTCCGGAGGGTTCGGAGCCGGCCCCTCTCCCGCCCTGCATCCGCAGGGCACCCTCCCCCGCAGAGGGGGGGAAGGTTGGTCCGTCAGTGGCTGATCATCCACGGCCGCGCGTTCGGGAAGCTCTTGGCGGCCGTGGGGTTGGATTTGGCCTTCGTCCCCGAGCAGCAGCCGCAGCCGGTCCCGTGCGCGGACGACTTGCGGGGGGCGTGCGCGCTCCGCTCGTTGGTCGCGTAGGCCTTGCGCCGGCCCGCATCCATCGAGGCGAGGTTCGGCGCGGTGAGGAAGGCGCGCCCGCACGCCGTCCCGCAATCGGGGCAGTCGTGCGGGTCCTTGAACTGCGCCATCGGGCGCAGCACCGTGAACGGCCCGCAGGCCTCGCAAGCGTAATCGTAGACCGGCATTCGCGCGCTTCCAGGCAAGGTGTGTGCGGTTTGCCGGCCGGGAAGCGCGGCAAACCAGGAGACTACAGATCCGGTGAGAGCGGCATCTGGATCGAGCCGTCGATGAACTTCGTCGGCCCGTCGGCGCCGGGATTGATGTCGAACTCGAAGATCTTGGTCGGAATCCACAAGGTCGCGCAGGCGTTGGGGATGTCGACCACGCCCGAGATGTGGCCCTGGACCGGTGCGGTGCCGAGGATCGAGTAGGCCTGCGCGCCCGAGTAGCCGAACTTCTTCAGGTACTCGATCGCGTTGAGGCAGGCCTGCCGGTAGGCCACCGTCACGTCGAGATAATGCTGCTTGCCGTATTCGTCGACCGAGACGCCCTCGAAGATCAAGTGGTCGTCGAACTTCGGCGTGACCGGCGACGGCTTGAAGATCGGGTTCTTGATCCCGTACTTGGCCATGCCGTCCTTGATCAGGCTGACCTTGAGGTGGACCCAGCCGGCCATCTCGATCGCGCCGCAGAAGGTGATCTCGCCGTCGCCCTGGCTGAAATGCAGGTCGCCCATCGAGAGGCCGGCGCCGGGCACGTAGACCGGGAAGTAGATCTTCGATCCGCGCGACAGGTCCTTGATGTCGCAATTGCCGCCGTGCTCGCGCCCCGGCACCGTGCGGGCGCCTGTCGCGGCCGCCTTCTCCTTCGCCTCGCCCTTGAGGCGTCCCATGTGGGCGGTGGGCCCGAAGGGCAGGGTGGCGAGAGCCGGCACCCGGTTCGGGTCGGTGTCGAACAGCGCCTTCTCGCGGGTGTTCCAGGTCTCGAGCATCTTCGGATCGGGCAGGCAGCCGATCAGGCCGGGATGGATCAGGCCGGGGAAGCGCACGCCGGGGATGTGGCGCGACTTGGTGAACATGCCCTCGAAGTCCCAGATCGACTTCTGGGCCTGGGGGAAGTGCTCGTCGAGGAAGCCGCCGCCGTTGTTCTTCGAGAAGAAGCCGTTGAAGCCCCACTGGCTCTCGGGCTTGGCGCCGATGTCGAGGAGGTCGACCACCAGGAGATCGCCGGGCTCGGCGCCCTCGACGCCGATCGGGCCGGAGAGGAAGTGCACGATCGACAGGTCGATGTCGCGCACGTCGTCGGCGGAATCGTTGTTCTTGATGAAGCCGCCGGTCCAATCATAGGTCTCGACGATGAAGTCGTCGCCGGGCTTCACCATGGCGACCATCGGGATGTCCGGGTGCCAGCGGTTGTGCACCATGTCGTTGTCGTAGGCCGATTGCGTCAGGTCGACCTTGATCAGCGTCTCGGGCATTTTCTGACTTTGCTCCCTGTCTTGGAAACCTGGGGACGGCGATGCCCCGAACGACCGGTTGAGCCGGCCGAAACCTTTCAGCTCGCGAGCAGCTGTTTCAGCGCGTCGTCGAGGATCTGGATGTCGTCGGGGCTGGTGCCCGGTCCGCCGGCGAAGTGGCCCCACCACGTGTCGATGACGCGCAACTCGGCGTTCGGCATCGACTCCGCCTCGATCCGGTTGTCCTCGGGCGGGAAGTACAGGTCGGTCGAGGCCGGCATCAGGATCGCCTTCGCGGTGATCGCGCGAAGCGCCGCCTTGGTGTCCCCGAGGAAGGTGTCGTTGGCGCCGATGTCGCCGTTCTGCCAGGTCCACAGCATCGCGAGCAGGTCGTTGGCGTCGCGCGTATAAAACAGGCCTTCCCAGAATCCGACGAGGAAGTCTTCGAGCGAGGCGTAGCCCATGTACGTCTTGTCCGCCTCGATCCGGTAGAAGGTCTGAGACAGGCCCCAGCCGGCGTAGACCCGGCCGAAGGCGCGCAGCCCCTTGTTCGGCGGGCTCGCATACCAACCCTCTGCGAAGGCGGCGTCGGCCTGGAGCGCCGCCTTGGCGCCCTCGAGGAAGACGAAGTTGTGCCGCGAGCACTTGGCCGAGCCTTGGAACGGCAAGATGCGCGGGACCATTTCGGGATAGAGCGCGCCCCAATGGTAGGTCTGGAGCGCCCCCATCGACCAGCCGGTCACCAGGACCAGTTTTTCGATGCCGAAATGCTCGGTGACGAGCCGGTGCTGTGCGCGGACGTTGTCGTAGGCCGTGACGTTGGGGAAGCGCGGCCCGTTCCAGGGAGCCGGCGTGTTGCTCGGCGAGGACGAGAGCCCGTTGCCGAACATGTTCGGGATGATGATGAAGTACGTGTCGGGGTCGAGGGCCTTGCCCGGCCCGATCAGCCACTCGTTCTCGGTGTGCTGGCCGGAATACCAGGTCGGGTAGACGATGGCGTTGTCGCGGGCCGCGTTGAGCGTGCCGAAGGTCTTGAACGCGAGCTTGGCGTTGCGCAGCGTCTTGCCGCACTGGAGAACGTGGTCGCCGAGCTCGAAGATCTCGTAATCGGCCATGATGTCCTCGTTCAGACCGAGAGGAAGCGGGCGACCTGCGCTTCGTCGATGTCGGCGCGCAGCGACTCGTGGACGATCTCGCCGTTCTCCATCACGAGCACCCGGTCGGCGACGTCGAGGGCGAAGCTCAGCACCTGCTCGGAGACGACGATCGACAGGCCGCGCGCGTCGCGGATCGCCTTCAGCGTCCGCCCCATCTCGCGGATGATCGAGGGCTGGATGCCCTCGGTCGGCTCGTCGAGGAGCAGCACCTTCGGGCGGCTCGCGAGCGCCCGGGCGATGGCGAGCTGCTGCTGCTGGCCGCCGGAGAGGTTGCCGCCGCGCCGGCCCTTCATCTCCAACAGCACGGGGAACATGTCGTAGAGGTCCCGGGGGACGCGGCGTGTGCCGGTGACGGTCAGCCCGGTCTCGATGTTCTCCTGCACCGTCATGGTCGAGAAGATCATCCGGCCCTGCGGCACGTAGGCGAGGCCCTTGGCGACGCGGGCATGGCTCTTGAGGCCGCCGATTTCGGCGCCGTCGACGCGGATCGAGCCGGCCTTCACCGGCACGATCCCCATCAGGGTCTTCATCAGCGTGGTCTTGCCCATGCCGTTGCGGCCCATCACCGCGACGATCTCGCCGGGCGCGACCTGGAAGTCGAGGCCGTGCAGCACCTCGCTCTGGCCGTAGGCGGCGTGCAGGTCCGCGACGCGCAGGATCGGCGCGGCCGACGGGACCGTCGGCAGCGGAGGGGCTTTCGCCAGGGGAGGATGCGCGGTCTGCAGCATGATGCTCAGTGTCCCAGATACACTTCGATGACCTTCGGATCGTTCTTGACCCGCTCCATCGAGCCCTCCGACAGGACCTTGCCCTGGTGCAGCACGGTGACCCGGTGGGCGATGTCCTCGACGAACTTCATGTCGTGCTCGATCACCAGCACCGAGCGGCCGACGATGATCTGGTTGAGGAGCTCGGCGGTCTTGATGCGCTCGCCGACGCTCATCCCGGCCACCGGCTCGTCGAGCATCAGCAGCTCCGGATCCTGGATCAGCAGCATGCCGATCTCGAGCCACTGCTTCTGGCCATGGCTCAGGAACTCGGCCCGCTCCAGGAGCTGGTCCTTGAGGAAGATCGTCTCGGCGATCTCGTGGATGCGGTCGCGCACCTCGGCGTCGCGCTTGAAGGTCAGCGCCCCGAACACCGAGCGCCCGCGCGGGAACGAGATCTCCAGGTTCTCGAACACCGTGAGGTCGTCGTAGATCGACGGCGTCTGGAACTTGCGCCCGACGCCGGCCTGGACGATCGCGCTCTCGGTGAGCTTGGTCAGCTCCTGGCCCTTGTACTTGATCGACCCGGCGCTGGCGCGGGTGCGCCCGCAGATCAGGTCGAGCACGGTGGTCTTGCCGGCCCCGTTCGGGCCGATGATCACCCGGATCTCGTTGGGGTCGACGTAGAACGAGACGTCGTTGACCGCCTTGAACCCGTCGAAGGAGACGGTGAGGGCGTCGACCGCCAGCAGGTATTCGGGGGCGTTCGGGTTGGCGCCGATGACGGAGCCCGGGAGGATCGCGGCGTTCATGATGCTCTCACTCGGCCGGGGCGCCGTGGGG
>NZ_VRUW01000162.1:0-4437 GCF_008039475.1 Methylobacterium sp. WL12
ACCGTTGCCGACCTCTGGGATGCCATCCGAAACGCCTTCGCCGCCTTCAAACCAGACGAATGCCGGAACTACCTCGCCGCCGCGGGATACGACGCTTATGATCCAACCTGATCGGATGCCGCTCTAGATGGTCGGCGCGGCTGCCATGACCCGATCACGGGGCCGCTGGAGCCGATCAAGCGCAAGCGACGCGGGAAGCCTGTTGAGCCGGCGAATGCGTTCAAGGGACACTCGGGGAGCGGTTTCTTATAAGCATCAGCACAAACAAAAACGGCCGGGGTTTCCCCCGGCCGCCGTCTAGTCGTTGAAGCTAGTCCGCTTAGCGGAGGAGCTGCAGGATACCCTGCTGCGCCTGGTTAGCGAGCGAGAGCGCAGAGATACCCAGCGACTGACGGGTCGACAGGGCCTGCGAGTTAGCGGCTTCCTCGTTAAGGTCCGCATTCGTCAGATTGGCCGAACCGGTGTCGAGGACATTAATCAGATTCTTCGAAAAATCCTGACGATTCTGCACCACCGAGAGGTTAGAGCCGAAGGTGGATGATTTCGCACGCAGACTATCACTAGCCGACTTCAGCAAATTGACATTTGACTTGATGTCGCTGTCGAGCAGGAAGTTATCAGCATCTGTGGCCTGCTTAATAGCAGCAATTCCAATACCTGTTGACGTAGCGTCAACGCCCTTTACGTTCAGGCTTGACGAACCGTTCTCATTGAAATTGATCGAGAGTTTAGAGTCTGTGCCAGTAAGAAGATTGACACCGTTGAAGCTCGCGTCCTTGGCGAGCTGATCAATCTGAGTCCGAAGGTCGTTGTACTGAGCAGCGAGTTCCTTGCGCGTGCTGACACCTAAGACAGTGAGGTCAGCGCTCTGGGCAACGGCTGGGACTGCGGTTCCATAGCTGGGAGCAGTCGCGCCGGATGCCGGTGCAGCAAAACCCAGTGCCGTCTGGTCGGTTGCCGTCTTGAACTCAATGTCCGCTTTTGCGTTTAGGACGAGATTTTTGCCATCTGTAGACTTGCTGAAACTTCCAGCGCCAATTGCGGCATTTAGCTTACCAATCGCAGTATCAATATCATCGGTAGCGCCAAGGGTAACTGGGACAGCGGTGCCGTTCTTGATCAGATTGATACTCGTTGCACCCGCGGCATAAGCAGTAGTGGCCGATCCGGACGTAGTCACCTGGGTCGCCAACGCCTGGCTCGTCACAGATTTCGCCTGGTCGACGAGCTTCTGGATCGAAGTAATACCCTGGTTGGCTGCCTGGATAGTTTGGATACCGTTTGAGATACCATCAAGCAGGCCACCCAAATCGTTTGAGCGAGCGCTCAATGACTGCGAGGTGAAGAAATTGACCGGGCTATCAAGAGCCGAGTTCACTTTCTTGCCCGTTGACAGACGGTTTTGGGTCGTTGAGGTCAGCGCAGAGGTATCCTGCAGCGAAAGCAGGTTCTGGCGGGTTGCGGCCGAAAGAGTGATGCTGGAAGACATAAGATGATCCTTTGGATCGAAAAGCCCTCTAATTTCGAAGGCACGCCACCTAGGGCCTCCACCCCCTAATCTCCGATTAAATTAATGTGCCAAATCTGCACCAAGCCATAAGCGGTGATCACATAGTTTACTCATTGTTAATTTTCGTGCCGCACGGACTTGAGCAAATGGCTGCGCTCAGATCTGCCGGCGCCTAACTCAGAACGAGTTCGAACAGTGGCATTAAAGCTAACGATCAAACCAGGTGAAACCGTTTATATCAATGGAGCGGAGATCTGTAACGCGGGTTCGAGTGCTAGCTTGGTTCTAAAAAATCACTGCCGCATCCTACGCGAAAGCGAGATGATCAGCGAGAGCGATGCCGTATCGCCTTGCTCCAAGATAGTCCTTGCGCTTCAGCAGATTGTGCTGAAGGAAAATCCCTTTGAAGAGCTAAACGAACTCTCGCGGCTTGCTGTTCAGATCTTGCAGACCATGCCAAGCGTCGCTCCGCAAATTCTAGAGATCCAGCAGCTGCTGAGCGAGAAAAAGACTCACATCGCGTTCAAGAAGGGCAAGGCCCTGATGGCACTGGAGGCTGAGGGGTTTCGCAGAGCCAAAGCTGGATAACCGCTGCGGACGCTTGGTTACAGCCAGAGCGCATTGAGGGCATTCTACGCCACCATCCACGATCCCGATCCGGTCCGCCCGGTGCGATAGCCGCCGCTCTTCGGCTTCGGCGTGGCCAGCGTCCTATGAAGCCGACCGCGGTAAGGTTGGCCTCCAAGCGAATTTTGCATTTTTCTCAACCTGAGATAGTTTGTAAACCTATAGCCTGCTATATAGGGAGCAAATAGCAATATAGTTGTGTGTTGTAGCCTAAATGATTGAGACTCAAGGAAGATTTCTTTTAGAGAACGGCATTGAAGCACTCTGTGTTGCCCGGATCTCACCAAGCTCAGTCTTCGAAATAATAAGACGCGGCGGAATGTTTCCAGTTCGGCGTGGCATGAAGGCGACTTGCTACCTTGACGCAATCGGGATCGTGCCCGGGCTAATTGGTGAGGTGAGCCCCGCCGGGTTCACTATGCTTGTCGAAGCGAGTGGAGAGCGTCAGACCAGGATTGAGGATCGACTGACGTGGCTCCGTGCCCGTGCCGGCGACACGACCGACCAGCGAAGTAATCCTCGGATCGTACCGGCTCAGAGGGCTGTCAACGTAAGGCTTCCGAACAGCCAGACGATTGTTGCTGAAATCCTTGATCTTTCGATGTCTGGCGCAGCACTCGCTACGAGCGAACGCCCTGATCTTGGGTCGGCCGTCACGGTGGGAAAGCGGTTCGCTACGGTTGTACGACAAACCGCGGATGGGATCGCCGTTCAGTTCAAACTCCCCTTCAGCCCGATCACTTTCAACGAACATGTGGTGCTGTGATGGGGCAACCGGTGATCGAGACGAAGGAAGGCTACATCCTGCTCGTGACGGACCGACTAGACCGTGGCGAGGCAGTGGCCGAGGCCCTTGGGATCGCCATGGACGTCCGCGTGACAGGGCCGGATTTCTACAACCAGGATCACGGCGACCTCTCCGGGGACGTCTGCAAGGGCGTTGTTACGGACATCGCCTTCAATCGTGAGGCCTCAGTCAAGTCCCTACGTCAAATCCTGCGCAACAAGGCCATGCGCGAGGCGCCGCTCATGAGCATGCTGCGCAAGGTCGACGGCAGCGAAGGCGAGAATAACTTCATGCGCGCCAAGGCCGTCGGCGCCAAGATCTGCCTCTCGGCGGCAACGCCGCCGCGCAAACTCGCGGCGGCGGTCGTGAACACAACCCATCCCGATCAAAGCATCGTCGATCGGATCGTCAACCGCGGGCTCGCCAAGTCCGGCTTGGCGGTGGGCGCCATCCTGAAAGTCGTCGATGCGGGCGGCGCCATCGACCTGCCGACCGTCGATGCGGGCGTCGATCCCGTCATCAACGCCATTCGGCATGGCGGCCTCGCACGCTGGCTCGACAGCGTCTGGGTCCACGACGACACCACCTACCAGCATTCCCTCCAGGTCGCGGGACTGGCCGCCGCCGTGGCAATGAACCTGCACTTCCCGAAGGCCGACCAGCAGCGCTTTATTCGCGCCGCACTGATGCACGACCTCGGTAAGGGGCGCATCCCGCTGAAGATCCTGAACAAGCCAGGCAAGCTCGACGACGGCGAATGGGCCGTGATGCGTACCCATGCCAAGATCGGCCATGACATCCTTGTCCGCGGCGGCGTGACGGACGAACTCACGCTCAACACGGCCCTCCACCACCATGAGATGCTCGACGGCACCGGCTATCCCGACCGGCTACGCGGCGACGGGATAGCCGATCCCGTACGTCTCATGACGATCTGTGACATCTACGCGGCCCTCATCGAAAAGCGCCCGTACAAGGACGCCAAGAGCCCCGAGGACGCCTTCGGTATCCTCTACAGCATGGGTGACAAGCTCGAACGCTCGATGGTAAACGCTCTCGCCAGGGCGGTCCTCAAACCCGAGGAGCGGGGGGCTGCCTGAAGATTGTCCACAATCTGAGGGGTAATCCCCTGCCGTAATACCAAGTCTCATGGGTCAGAACCCATGAGGTCCGGCGGACTCCCGCCGCCCCGCAGTCGCGGGGGCCGAACCTTGATGAGCCGGGCTCACCGAGGTTCGGTATAAGTAGCGCTGATGCGTCTATACACCGAGCGGGTCGCCCAAGATCTCATGCGTAGCGACCAACAGATCGACTGGTCAGTGTGGCACGACGAGATCTATGACGAGAAGGGACGGTCGGTGCTAAAAGGGGCGCTTAGCGATGTACAGGACGCTCGCCCCATGGCGTGAGGGTTGTTGTCGATCCAGTCCGGGCCAGAGCAGACCCAGAGCGTGGGTACCGTCCGTCAGATTTTACCACAAGGTCGACACGCAGAGTTGTGAAACCTCTATTG
>NZ_VRUW01000163.1:0-4250 GCF_008039475.1 Methylobacterium sp. WL12
CGGTCTCAAGACTCTTCATCCGTCGAACTTGATCCGACTTCAGGCCGCCAAACTCACGCCGCCACCGGTAGTACGTCACCGAACTCACACCGAGCGCGCGGATTGCATCGGCCACGCTCTGGCCCTGGGAGATCAGAACGTCCGCCTGACGTAGCTTCGTGACGATCTCCTCGGGCTTCGGGTGCTTTGCCATCTCGTCCGTCCTCCAGGCTCAAAAGCCATACCAAAGGGCGGACCACTTCAATGGGGGCTGACCAAGATCAGCTATCGCGTTGAGCTTATTTATCTTTTTCACAGTCCTGCCCGTTTCCTGTTTCGCCAGTCCCGCCAGAGTAATAACTGATGGCTCTGCCGCCATGCGGGGCATTTAGGCAACACCGAGCACTCCGACGTGATTTGATTGTGACCAACCGCTCCGTTAGGATGGGTTGTGCGCAACCTGGGGGCGGTGATGGCGACCGACGATACGACATCCGGTGGACTGAGGCAGACCAAAGCCACACTCAAACGGCTCGCTCAGGCTTTGGACTGTCCTACCGAGGTCTTTTGCGGTCTAGTTTCGCATCAAATCCAAGAGACCAACGAACTACTTACTCTCTGGCTTGCGATCGAAAACCCGGAAGGTCGAGCAACAGTAATGTCAGTTTTGCGAGCGGAGGCAGACAGGACGACGACACTTGACGGAGATAACATGCGGCTCTCAAGTGCCCCGCTATCTCTCGTGTGCGCGACACAGAAGCCTGATAAGACCTCGTAGACGTAGTCTGAACAATGCCTAAGTATCAAACGATACCCTGGTTCTGACGAGGCAGTGCCATCAGGTGTCCGGCGGGTCCGGCGTCAAAGGTTCGCCTATTCCAAGGCCGGTATCATCAGGCGGACCTGATGCCACTGCAAACCTCACAGTGGGCGACGATCGGCGGACTCTACGTGAGCGCAGAGGGCCACTGATGACGCTCTATATGCCTGCAACCGCCGCTATGGTCGTGAGAGCGTAGTCATCCCGTCGGCCGGGCGAGTCGAAGATCGTTGGTGGTCCATCGAGTTCGAAATGCGGTGGTCCCGCGACACGACCACGTTGGTAAACTGCCAACGACAAGGCAAGTCCACGATTATGTCAGTCGTGACAGCATCAATGAGTTTATCAAAGATATTATGTAATATTTTAGATCAACGGAATCCAAGTCGTCGAATAAAGTAGTCAGATCTGACATCCAGCCCGATTGGTTCTTTCGATACGAACGGACGAACTGATTGGAACAAGAGCATTGCCCCTACTGCCATCAATGATCCAGCTACCGGTACTAGTAAAATCGCGAATACGGGCGATCGATACCATAGGAAGATTGCACAGATGATGCTACCGACAACAGAGGCCGCAATGATACGAAACGTGCAACATTCCGACGGTTCCACAGCGGCCTCCTAACGTATGCTTAACCAACCAGAGGTTGTTGTAGCTTGGCCGTTACATAGGCTCAACCGGGGTGCGTAGTGTGGCTTCCCCGGCACTAGGATTGAGAAGGCGATAGACCGAAGCCCGAGATACGTTCAGTGCCCGGGCGATGGCCGTTCCACCCATGTCCGACGCCGCAAGTTTCCTCGCACGGTCAGCGTCGATCGTTGGTTTGCCACTCTTCAATGCTCTTTCGGTCTCGACCTAGGCATACCCTCAGCCTGACGCTCACGGTGATCAATAAGCGGTGTTCCCTCTATTGATTCGATAGAACTGCATCCGGGAACAGCCGAGGGCTTTTGCAATCGCCGCCGGGCCATCACCGGCCGCCTTCATTCCGATAGCCACACATGAAAGTGATACGCTCCGCGTTTAAGGGCGCATTTTGCTCGGGATTGAATCGCATCCGTATACGCGATGCATATGGTAAAGTTTAGATCGCGCGCTAGCTTAATCTTCGGCGTGTTTATCCGCGTCAAAGAAGCCTTGTGAGGAAACGCTAGATGCGCAAAACTATTATCTCTGCCGCGGCTCTGGTCGCGGTCTCTATCACTCCTGTTTTCGCGCTGGAAGTGACGAAGACCACCATGGTCGCGGCTTCACCTGATGCGGTGTGGAAGACCATTGGTGGCTTCTGTGGGATCGGCGGTTGGCACCCGGTCGTTGAGACGTGCGCCTTGTCTAAGAACGGCGGAAAGGAACAACGAACCCTCCACCTCAAGGGTGGTGGACTTCTCGTCGAGCAAGAGCAAGCCCGCGACGATAAGAAGATGAGCTATACCTACACGATCATGTCTGGACCGTTACCGGTGGAAGACTACAAGTCCACGATTATGGTCGAGAAGGAAGGTAGCGGTTCCAAGGTCACCTGGACCGGCTCGTTCAAAGCTAAGGGCGCCCCCGACGATAAGGCGAAGGAGGCCATCGCTGGCGTGTACGATGCCGGCTTGAAGGGCATTGCTGCCAAGGCGAAGTGAGAAGTGAGCCGAAGCGAGGGATTCAGATCAGCCCTCGCTTCGGCTTTCCGCTTTCATTGCATCCACGCTCATTGAGACTGTGGTGCGCTTTCGCCTCCGATGATCCGATACACCTGCATGCGGGAACAGCCGAGAGCCTTCGCAATCGCCGCAGGACCATCACCAGCCGCCTTCATCGCAAGAACCTTGTCCCGGTCCAGCCGACGCTTACCGCCCGTATAGACACCCTTCGCCTTGGCAGCCTCGATACCCTCGCGTTGACGTTCGAGGATGAAGCGCCGTTCCATCTGACTGACCATGCCAAGGACGGTCAGAACGATCCGGCCGCTCTCGCCTCGGGTGGACACGTGAGGATCAAGGACGGTGAGGAAAGCGCCACGCTGATCAAGCTCGTGGACGATGTTGAGAACGTCACGGGTATCGCGCCCGAGTCTGTCCGCCCGCAAAACGCAAAGCTCGTCGCCTTCGCGGATGAAATCGAGGATCGCCGCCAGTTCGGTGCGCCCTTCCCGTGATGCACCTGACACCTTTTCGGAACGGATCGGCTGACACCCTTCGGCCTTAAGCCGTGCGATCTGAATATCGAGGCTTTGGTCTTCTGCACTGCATCTCGCGTAACCGATCCTCGCCAAATGTCACCTCCGGGTCTAGACCCAGGGACAATGCCGTAACATCACAGCTAAGGCAAGCCTGATGTTACGCTTGCGCTTAGGGAGTGATCGGGCGCCTGTTACGTCACTCCACGGTGCACCCTGATGAAGCGGCTTACCTCGTGAGTAGGCCTTCCAGAGATTGTCGCGGCAGATACCGTTTGACCCGGGGAGGGCGATGGCATCTCAAAGAGGTTGTCTCGCCTAACCGTCTCGGATCGGTTTACTCAAACGAGGCGCACTCCGTCATTTGAAACGCCGCTACGAGAAACCACTGAGATTTTGGCATTTGTGATATGTCTGAATAAATACATACTCAAAAACTTATTTACAACCTAGTATTGGCATATGACTTATACCGGCGTATTATGTTCATCGAGAGTAGGATTGCGCAGAGGAACTAAATGGCATCGCGAAAATCTGCCAATGTATTTGGGATCGACGCAGATATCGTTAAAAAAATGAACTGGCCTCTAGCTGTAAAAAGAATATTGGCCGACGCTAAGTCTGATTTTATCTATGCGCCGCACTTGCGTTTTATATATAGCAAGTGTGCGATTGAGCTTATATCTATAGTTAAATCAGAGCTCAATGCAGGTATATATGCAGTTGGTACTCCGATGACTATAGATGTTCCTAAAACCAATCGTGTCAGGGTAGCAAACTCCAAAGGTTCAGGGCCAAACTTCACACGTCCAGGCACGATACTTATGCCCAAAGATCGTCTCCTCTATCAAATACTCGGGGATGAAGTCGCAGATTTGATTAGTGACAATATAGACAGATAAAGATCATTTAGTCATATTTTGTCTAAAGATGACAAATCGTCGATGTTCAATCCTACTCGAAGCTGCTGGAACGGACTTCAAAAAGCCCTTGCCGATTACAGCAAAAGTAATAAAATAACGCACGTCATCAAGATTGATATTGCCAACTATTTCGGCTCGATCAATCAGCATACGCTTATAAACTTACTCAGAGATATTGGATACGGCGGAGTTTTATGCAATAGATTGGAAAATATGCTTGTCGATTTGACAGGAGACCGTAGTTCTAGAGGTATAATACAAGGCGTTTTTACATCAGATTTATTCGGCAGTTTTTATATGATGCCCCTCGACAGATTTTTTGAGGAGTATGGGCTTAAATCTGCGCGCTATGTGGATG
>NZ_VRUW01000164.1:0-4121 GCF_008039475.1 Methylobacterium sp. WL12
GCCCCCCGCCTTGCCCTAATAATCGGACGCGACCCATGCTTGAGGCGACCCCGCTCACCTGCGCGATCCTCGACGACTACCAGGGCGTCGCCACCACCCTCGCGGACTGGTCCCCGCTCCGGGACCGCGTCGCGCTGCGCCCCTTCCGCGAGGGCTTCACGACCGAGGACGCGCTGGTCGCGGCCATCGCCGACTGCGAAATCGTGGTGATCATGCGCGAGCGCACGCCGTTCCCGGCCGCCCTGTTCGCGCGCCTGCCGAAGCTCAAGCTCCTGGTCACCTCCGGCATGCGCAACGCGAGCATCGACCTCGCCGCGGCCAAGGCCCACGGGGTCGTCGTCTGCGGCACGGCGAGCGGCTCCGCGCCGCCGGTGGAGCTGACCTGGGCGCTGATCCTCGCGCTTGCCCGCCGCGTCGTGCCGGAGGCGAACGCCCTGCGGGCCGGCGGCTGGCAGACGAGCGTGGGCGCCGACCTCGCCGGCCGCCGCCTCGGATTGCTGGGCTTGGGCAAGATCGGGACCCGCGTCGCCCGGATCGGCCAGGCCTTCGGCATGCTGGTCTCGGCCTGGAGCCCGAACCTCACGGAGGCGCGGGCGGCCGACGCCGGCGTGGCGCTCTCAGTCTCCAAGGCGGCGCTGATGGCCGAGAGCGACGTGGTCTCGCTCCACCTCGTGCTCGGCGACAGCACCCGCGGGCTGGTCGACGCCGCGGCGCTCGCGCTGATGCGGCCGCACGCCCTGCTGATCAACACCGCGCGGGCGGGCCTCGTCGACGGCCTGGCGCTGCAGGCCGCCCTCGCGGAAGGCCGGATCGGCGGGGCCGGCCTCGACGTGTTCGAGATCGAGCCCCTGCCGGCGGACTCGCCCTGGCGCAGCCTGCCGAACCTGCTGGCCCTGCCCCATCTCGGCTACGTGAGCGAAGCCAACTACCGCACCTACTTCACCGAGGCGGTGGCCGACATCCAAGGGTTCCTCGACGGCGCGCCGGTGCGGGTGATCGGCTAGGCCTCCGCGTCCTGCCCGGGATCGATGAAACGCACCACCCTCCAGCCAGGGCCCGTCATTCCGGGGCTGCGAAGCAGAGCCCGGACCCGGAGGGCCGCGCCGAATGCGTGCAATCCAGAACCACAGGTTGTGATCTAGCGCGTGCGGTCGGCGGCTGTGGATCCCGGGCTCGCCTGCGGCGCCCCGGGATGACCGATCCCGAACGCCGCCACCGCTTCCGTACTGAGTCCTATGACAAGACGATAACGGCGCTTCTCACGAAGCGGTCCAACCTGTTCGGGGAGGCGTCCAAGCTGCAAGACCGGATCGCTGAGATCAAGAACGACGTGTCGGCCTTGGACCAGGTTCTCGGCTCACTCGGCTACGAGGGCGATCTAGACGCCGCCATGCCCTGTTAGAAGCGCGAAGTTCTATTCGGGCGGGGCCGAACTCACCAAGGGCATCCTAGACACAATCAGAGAGGCCACAGGGTCGATGACGAGCCGGGAGGTCCGCAGTCCGTCCCATCACTTACCAGCCACGACGCCCGCAACAGCAAGCTCATAACAGAGCACACCCGCCTGGCGTCGAAGGCACTGCGCCATCTATCAAAAAACGGCGCAGTAAGATGCTCAAAGGATCAAAATGGGAATCTAGTCTGGGTGACTAAATCTGATCGTCCTGATCAGAAGCCTCTTCGAGCCTCTTAGCGGTGTCCGAATCACCGTAAAGTGATTCGAACGACTCACGTATTCCTACGCTCCACCGTTCAATATCAGCATCGACCTTCGCTAAGTCGGCCGACAGCCAGTTTTCGTCTAGCGCATTCACGGCGTTTCCCCTCGCTGCCCGCAATCGAGCTGGCGCCTGGACACTACCACTGATTAATGTACCTTTCACCAAGTTTGTTCCCATTGCGTTCGGTATCCTGCTCATGCTGCCTACTGCCCAAGCGCCCGAACTTGTCTTTGGCCTCTGTTCACCAATCGGAACAAAGAACAAGAAGTTCGTTGAGATACTGAAGGCAAATCTACTTAAATTTCATTACCAGTCACAGGACTTTAAAGTCACTGAGCTGATGAAGTCTGTTAAGATCAAAGACATGGTGTTAAAAGACACCCCGATCGAAGATCGTTATACAACTCACATAGAATACGCAAATAAGTTTCGCGATATTACAGGCCAAAACGGCGCTCTTGCGATGCTGTGTTGTTCGGCGATTAGCGCATATAGGCAGAAGAAAGGTAAAAATTACCTCGAAGGTCAAGCTTATATATTTGACCAGTTTAAAAGAGGTGAAGAGATAAAGATCCTACGACAAACTTACCAGAAAGCGTTTGTGCTGATTTCGTTGTATTCCGGAAAAGAAAATAGAATAAAATATCTTAGTCATCGTATTTCAGCAGACCATATCGAATCACGGCCCAGCGTAGATCATGAAGGCGATGCTAAAAAACTAGTTCGACGTGATGAGGACGAGCAAGGGCAGTCTCACGGACAGCGGTTAGCAGACGCGTTTGCCCTGGCGGACTTATTTATCAGCCTCGACAATGAGCGTGAAGCTGAAGAAAATTTAAATCGATTTCTTCTTGCTTTTTTTGGATCAAATAAAATCACTCCAAGCAAGGATGAATACGGAATATATATTGCTAAAAGTGCAGCCTTGCGATCTCTTGATTTATCCAGGCAAGTAGGGGCGGCCATTTTTTCAGCCAATGGGGAGGTGCAGACCCTAGGCTGCAATGAGGTTCCGAAAGCAAACGGCGGAACCTATTGGAGTTCTGACGCCGACGACGCTCGAGACTACACGCTTGAAGGCGATGAAAATGAGCGTATCAAGCGGGCTATACTTGCCGATACTGTCAGACGCCTTGCGTTGTCCGGTTTTATATCAGATCAATCTCAGGTGGACGAACTGGTTTCGAAAGTAATAGCGGAATCTAGCAAGAAAGATAGCCCACTAAAGGGTTCACAATTAATGGATCTACTGGAATTTGGTCGAATAATCCATGCTGAAATGTCTGCTATATCAGACGCCGCAAGGCTTGGAATACCAATTAAGGGGTCAATATTATATTGCACTACTTTTCCATGCCATATGTGCTCAAAACATATCGTAGCTGCGGGCATTGGTAGAGTGCTTTACATTGAGCCATACCCGAAAAGCTATGCGGAGCAACTGCAACAAGATTCGCTATATGTAGGAACGGGCTCTAACAAAACTCAAAAGGTTCAGTTTTCTCCTTTCATTGGTATCTCCCCTTTGCGCTTCCGAGACCTGTTTGAGAGGGGTAAGCGCAAAGACGACAAAGGATTTTTCAGCGACTGGATGGAAGGAAAGCCAAAGCCGCTTGTCGATTACACAATAGCAATTTACCTTAATAGTGAGGAAGAAAAAAGAAAACTTATAAAAGAAATATTGGCAGAATTGCTTAGGAAGGGAGAGATCCTGGAGTTTTCAGATCACGATGTAAGTCAGCAGGTTGAAGCCGCGCAGCAGCTTACCGTTGCCAGTAGCCCTTCCACTGACGCCACACCGGATGCGTGAGGGCGGCGATCGTCGCCTCAGGTACTGGACGCCGTTTCTGACGCGTCGGTGATCCTCGCGCCAAGCCATCTCACCAGCATAGGCACCGAGGTAAGCGCCGCTGACGCGGTGGTGAACGCCCATCTCGTCGCGGTCGAAGGCGGGCGAAGAACGACTCCGCCTGATTGGTGCAGGCGTCTCTCTCGGAATAGCTCTGGCTGCGATGGATGCGCTTCGTGAGGAAGCGGTCGTGAAGGCGATCCCAGCCGGCGGCCTCCTCATCGCGCATGGCATCTTGACGAAGCGCGCGGTCATCCAAGGCAAACCCGTCATTCCGGGGCACCGCAGGCGAGCCCAGAATCCAGACTCGCAGGTCGCACTTCAGCGAGCACGGTCGGCGGATCTGGATTGCACACCTTCGGCGCGGCCCTCCGGGTGCGGGCTCTGCTTCGCAGCCCCGGAATGACGGTGGAGAATTGTAAGGGTAATTACCCACCCCCGTAATCGTGAGGTTTAGGCGCCGACGGTTTTGAGGATGGTGCGGAACGGGCTGGCGCCGGTGAGGCGGGCGGTATCGACGACGGTGCGGATGGCGGCTTCGCCTTCGGCAG
>NZ_VRUW01000165.1:0-3985 GCF_008039475.1 Methylobacterium sp. WL12
GGCCGCCCCCGCACCGGCCGCGCGCCGCAGCCGCAAAACCGTCGAGGCCTGATCGGCCGGCATCCGGGTTTTTGGACCCGCGCGTCGGGCCAAACTGTCCGCGCGTTCTTCCCTCCCCCCTCTGCGGGGGAGGGTGGCGGCTTCACCGGCTATGATGCGCAGTTCGTTCGCCCCCGCCTGAGGACATCCACAGCTTTTCCACGCCGCCGCCCGGCGGATTCAGGGATCGGGCATCGGCCGGTGCGATGGCTGTCGGCGTGGAGCCGGCCGGTGGGGCCGGCCGCGTGAGGCGTCGTTCATGCCCGGCCAGCCCAGCCTTGTCGCCCGCCTGTTCTGGATCGCGGTGGCCGGCGGCGGCCTGTCCCTCTGGTACGGGCGCGCCGGCATCGCGGCCTCGGGCGCAGGCCTCGGCCTCGTCCTGCTGCGCCATCTCGGGCGGCCGGGGCGCTTCCGCGCCCGCGTGCGCAAGGTGGCCCGCCGCCATGCCCGGACGCTGGCCCTGCGCCGGCGGCAGGAAAGCTTCGTCGACGCCTACGGCAACCGCATCCTCGACGGCTGGCTGCGCGAGCGCGACTACTTCGTCGCGCGCACCCTCGTGCCGGACCTGACCGCCCGCGGCTTCGCCGACCTGTGCGAAGCGAGGCCCGACACGATCCGCGCGATCGTCGAGGCGGTGACCGACGCGGTGGACCTCCCCGAGGAGGACGCGGCGCCGGAGGACGGCATCCCCTACGAGCGGTTCTGCGCCGGGCGGCTGGAACGCGGCGGCTGGCGCACGCACGCCACGCCGGCGAGCGGCGACCAGGGCGCCGACATCGTCGCCGAGCAGGGCGCGACCCGCCTCGTGGTCCAGTGCAAGCGCTACGGCCGGCCGGTCGGCAACGCCGCCGTGCAGGAGGCGACCGCCGCCGCCCGCTACTGGTCGGGCGACATGGCCGCCGTGGTCTCGAACGCCGGCTTCACCCCCGCCGCCCGCAAGCTCGCCGCCGCCACCGGCGTGCTGCTGCTGCATCACGACGACCTCGACGAATTGCGCCCGATCCGGGCCGTCCGCTCCGTGCAGGCGTGACGCCACTTCCCTCCCCCGCAGAGGGGGGAGGGAAGAACGCGTCGAGCCCCGCCTAGAACAGCCCGTCGATCTGCCCGTTCGCGTCCAGCCGGATCGTGTCGGCGGCGGGCACCCGCGGCAGGCCCGGCATGGTCATGATCTCTCCGCAGATCACCACGACGAAGCCGGCGCCGGCGGAGAGGCGCACGTCGCGTACCGCCACCACGTGGCCGTCGGGGGCGCCGATCAGGGTCGGATCGGTCGAGAACGAGTACTGCGTCTTGGCCATGCAGACCGGCAGGTGGCCGTAGCCGTCCTTCTCGAAGGTAGCGAGCTTGCCCGCCGCCTTGGACTCGATCTGGATGTCGGCCGCGCCGTAGAGCTTGGTCGCGATCGCCTTGACCTTGTCCGACAGCTTGGCCTCGGCCTCGTAGGTGTAGGTGATGGGCTTGGGCGCGCCCTGCGACAGGTTCACCACCGCGTGGGCCAGGGCCTCGGCGCCGGCGCCGCCCTCCGCCCAGTGCTTGCAGGTGATCGCCTCGACGTCGAGCTTTTCGCGGCAGAGGTCGCGGAGCTTGGCGTGCTCGGCGTCGGTGTCGGCATAGAAGTGGTTGACCGCGACCACCACCGGCAGTCCGAAGCCGCGGACGTTGGTGACGTGCCGGGCGAGGTTGGCAAAACCCTTCTCGAGGGCGTCGACGTTCTCGGACCCGAGGTCCTTCTTGTTGACGCCGCCGTGCATCTTCAGCGCGCGCACCGTCGCGACGATGACGACGGCAGACGGCGACAAGCCCGCCTGCCGGCACTTGATGTCCAAGAACTTCTCCGCACCGAGGTCGGCGCCGAAGCCGGCTTCCGTCACGGTGTAGTCGGCGAGCCGGAGGCCGGCGCGGGTGGCGATCACCGAGTTGCAGCCGTGGGCGATGTTGGCGAACGGGCCGCCGTGGATCAGCGCCGGGTTGCCCTCCAGCGTCTGCACCAGGTTCGGCTGCAGCGCATCCTTCAGCAGCACGGTCATCGCGCCGGTGGCCTTCACGTCCTTGAGGGTCACGAGCTTGCGGTCGCGGGTCTCGGCGATGACGATGCGGCCCAGCCGCTCCTCGAGGTCGGCGAGGTCCTTGGCGAGGCAGAACACCGCCATGACCTCGGAGGCCACGGTGATGTCGAAGCCGTCCTCACGCGGGAAGCCGTTGGCGACGCCGCCGAGGGACTGGGTGATGGCGCGCAGCGCCCGGTCGTTCATGTCGACGACACGGCGCCAGTGGATGCGGCGCACGTCGATGTTGAGCTCGTTCGCCCAGTAGACGTGGTTGTCGATGAGCGCCGCGGCGAGCGAGTGGGCCGAGGTGATGGCGTGGAAGTCGCCGGTGAAGTGCAGGTTGATCTGCTCCATCGGCACGACCTGCGCCTTGCCGCCGCCGGCCGCCCCGCCCTTCATGCCGAAGCAGGGGCCGAGCGAGGGCTCGCGCAGGCAGATCATGGTCTTCTGGCCGATGCGGTTCAGCGCGTCGCCGAGGCCCACCGTGGTCGTGGTCTTACCCTCCCCCGCCGGCGTCGGCGAGATCGCGGTGACGAGGATCAGCTTGCCCTCGGGCTGCCCCTCCAGCCCGGCGATGAAGCCGTGGTCGAGCTTGGCGATGTGCTTCCCGTAATTGTGGAGCGCGTCGTCGGGGATGCCGAGCTTCTCGGCGACCTGCGCGATCGGCTTCAGCGTCGCCGCGCGGGCGATCTCGATGTCTGAGGGCATGGTTTCCTCAACCTTTGGCACGAGGGCTTCGTGTGGCGTCCGGTTTGTCCGTGACGTCCGTTCCGCCGGCTTTTGCCGTGCGGCGGGCGCCAGACCAAGCGCAACGCCCGGTCGATTCCGCCATTTTGCGTCAGTCGAGGTCGAAAAGCGCGTCGAAATTATTCGTTGTGCCGACAAATTCGATTTGCCGGCGCGAGCCGTCGCACGGGCTTGCCGACAGGGCGGACGCCTTGATCGGGCGGAGGCCGCGTCAGCCGGTCATCCCGGTGGCGGTGTAGCCGGCCTTGGTCAGCGCCTCGGCGAGGACGAGGCTCTGGGCGGTGGTGCGGATCGCGACCCGCTCGTGCGCCCGGTCGACCTCGACCTCGGCCGCCGGATCGATCCGCTGCACGACCCGGCGCACCGAGGCCTCGCAGCCGCCGCAGGTCATGCCCTCGACCCGCATCAGAAGTTCGCCTTGCGCGTCCATGTCGTTCCTCCATCACTTCGCCTGCCCCCGATCTCGGGCGTCGGACCGGGTGCGGCAAGGGGGTGGCAAGCGGGCCTCGGAGACGGCCGAGGGGATGTCACACTCGCGGAAAACCGCCGTGCTTGGGCACCTCGGCGCTTGCGGCCCCGCGGCCCCTCGGCGACAAACGGAGGCTCGGCTCCGCAAGCGATGCAGGCCGGGCCCTCACATGATTCCAGGCAAGAAGGCACGCGTGGCGAACCGACCCACAGTCCGGAGATTCGGCCGGCATGCGGGCCTGTGGTCGACGGGGCTGCTCGGCCTCGTGGTGCTCGCGCCGCTGGCGGCCCTGATGCCGACGGCCGGCGCCCTCGCGCTCGCAGGGTTTGCGGCGTTGGGCGCCCTCGTCGCCCACGCCCGCGCGAGCGGGCTGGCGGCGCGCTGCGACAAGCTCTCGGCCGAGCTCGACACACTGTCGAAACGCCTGCTCCGCACCGAGGCCGCCGGCCGGGCCGACGCGGCGCAGGACGGGCTGCCCCGCGAGGTCGAGGAGCTGACCGTCGAGATCGGCCTCTTAAGCGGCATCGTGCGCGACCTCGCCGCCGTGGTCGGCACGCAGGACAGCGAGGTCGCCCGCCTGAAGCAGCAGGCCGCCGCACTCGCCGCCTCGAAGCCTCAGCCCGCCCCCGAGCCGCCCATCCCTGCGCCGCAACCTGCCGCGCCGCCGCCAGCCGCGGTGCAG
>NZ_VRUW01000166.1:0-3879 GCF_008039475.1 Methylobacterium sp. WL12
GCAAGCCAACACATCCCCTCGACACGACACTCGATCACCCTGGCGCGGGGTGGAGCAGCCCGGTAGCTCGTCAGGCTCATAACCTGAAGGTCACAGGTTCAAATCCTGTCCCCGCAACCAAACATCATATCATCCATAGCGAGCCCGCGCCGTCGAAAGACAGCGCGGGCTCGTCGCGTTTGGGCAGTGAGGCTGAGGTCGGACCCGGTCCAGGCGGAACGCGCCTCATCCGTTTCCGCGCCGGCGTGCCGGTCGGCCCAGGCCGAAGCGTGCGGGGCCGCCCGGTGCACCCTTCACGACGGGCGCGCCCGGGCCGGCGCCTGTTTCCGCCAGATCCTCCATGATCGGACAATACGGCCTGGCGTCGCCGTGGCAGCGCGCGGCCAAAGCCGTCAGCGTCCGGCTCATGGCACGAAGCTCCTCGGCCTTACGCTCCAGGGCTGCCACGTGCTCCAGCGCGATGCGCTTCACGTCGGCGCTGGCGCGGTCCCGGTCGCGCCACAGGGCGAGCAGCGTGCCGATCTGCTCCACCGTAAAGCCGAGGTCGCGCGCACGGCGGATGAAGCGCAGGGTGTGGATCCCCACCTCGGTATAGTGCCGATAGCCGGCTTCCGAGCGTGCGGCCTCTGCGATCAAGCCGGTGCTCTCGTAGTAGCGGATCATCTTGGCCGAAACGCCGGAGGCGCGTGCGGCCTCGCCGATCGTCATCATCGTTGCACCTCACAGGCCGGGCGCCAGCGACGCAGCAGCAGCGCGTTCCCGACGACGCTGACGCTGGAGAACGCCATCGCTGCGCCCGCCACCACCGGGCTGAGCAGCCCGAAGGCCGCGAGCGGGATGCCGACCACGTTGTAGGCGAGCGCCCAGAACAGGTTCTGCCGGATCTTGGCATAGGTCCGCCGCGCGATGTCGATCGCGTCGGCAACCAGCATCGGATCGCCGCGCATCAGCGTGATGCCGGCCGCGTGCATCGCGACGTCGGTGCCGGTGCTCAAGGCAATGCCGACGTCGGCGGCGGCGAGCGCCGGCGCGTCGTTGACTCCGTCGCCGACCATGGCGACGCGGCGCCCGCCCGCCTTCAGGCGGAGGATCGCGGCCGCCTTGTCCTCCGGGAGAAGCTCGGCCACCACCTCGTCGAGGCCGAGCGCCTCGGCCGCGCGGGCGGCGCTGCCCCGGTTGTCGCCGGTGAGCATCACCGTGCGCAGGCCGCGCCGGCCGATTGCCGCGATGGAAGCGGCCGCGGAGGGTTTCACCGCATCGCCGAAGGCGATCAGGCCGAGCAGCCGCACGGGCGCGGTCCCCCCGGCTTCCTCCTCCGAGATCCAGGAAACCGTGCGGCCCGCCCGCGCCAGGGCTTCGCCCCGGTCCGCGAGGGGCGCCAGGTCGACGCCGTCCTCCTCCATCAACCGGCGGCTGCCGAGGCGGAGCGCGCGGCCGTCCACCTCGGCGGCGACGCCGCGGCCCGGCAGCGCCCGCAGGTTGGCGGCCGGCGGCGGCGACACGCCCTCCGCTGCGGCGAGCGTCGCGACGGCGCGGGCGAGGGGATGCTCGCTGCCGGCCTGCAGCGCGGCGGCACGGCGCAGGAGGTCTGCGCGCGTGACGCCCGGCGCAGGCTCGAGGTCCGTCACCGTCGGGCGCCCTTCCGTCAGCGTGCCGGTCTTGTCGAAGGCGACCGTGTCGAGGGCGTGGGCCACCTCCAGGGCTTGCGCGTCCTTGATCAGGATGCCGTGGCGCGCCGCGACGCCGGTGCCGGCCATGATCGCCGTCGGCGTCGCGAGGCCGAGGGCGCAGGGGCAGGCGATGACCAGCACCGCGACCGCATCGATCAGCGCCGTTTCCGCGCTAGCGCCGGCAATGAGCCACCAGCCGAGGAAGGTGAGCAGGCCCAAGCCGAGCACCACCGGCACGAACACCGCGCTCACCCGGTCGACCAGGCGCTGGATCGGCGCCTTGGCAGCCTGCGCGTCCTCGACAAGGCGGATGATCCGCGCGAGCGTCGCCTCCGCGCCGACCGCGGCGACCTCGACCACGAGCCGGCCGTCGCCGTTGATGGCGCCGCCGACGACCCGGTCGCCGACGGCTTTTGCCACCGGCAGGCTCTCGCCGGTGATCAGCGCCTCGTCGATCCGGCTCGCGCCGTCGCGGATCGTGCCGTCGGCGGGCAGGCGTTCGCCGGGGCGGACCACGACCGCGTCGCCGACCCGGAGCGCGGAGACCTCGATCTCGGCCTCGCTGCCGTCCGGCCGGCGCAGGCGCGCGCGCTCGGGCCGCAGCGCCGTCAACGCCCGGATGGCCGACGCGGTGCTGCGCTTGGCGCGGCTCTCCAGGCGCTTGCCGAGCAGAACGAGGGTGATCACCACCGCCGAGGCTTCGAAGTACAGGTGCGGGGTCGCGCGGCCGGCCTCCGCGGCGCGGACGAGCTGGTACAGGCTCAGCGCGTAGGCCGCGGAGGTGCCGAGCGCGACGAGCAGGTCCATGTTGCCGGCGCCCGCCCGCAGCGCGCGCCAGCCGGCCCGGTAGAACCGGGCGCCGAGCCAGAACTGGATCGGGGTCGCGAGCGCCAACTGCACCCAGCCGGGCGGCATCCAGGCGATCCCGAACGGCATCAGCAGCATCGGCGCGACCAGCGGCGCCGCGAGCGCCGCGGCGACCAGGAGGTGGATTTCGTCGCGGCGGGCGGCGGCGTCGCGTGTGGCCTCCGCGGCGTCGGGTCCGCCGGCGGGCGCGGCCGGCGTCGCATCGTAGCCGGCCTCAGCCACCGCCGCGACGAGGTCCGCGTCGGCCACGACGCCGGCCGCCGCCGTCACCCGCGCCCGCTCGGTGGCGAGGTTCACCGAGGCTTGCGAAACCCCGGGCACCGCCCGCAGCGCCGCCTCGACCCGCCCGGCGCAGGAGGCGCAGGTCATGCCCGCGACGGCGAAGTCGCGGGTCTCGCCGCCGACGTCGTAGCCGGCATCCGTCACGGCGCAGGCGAGGGCCGCCGCCAGCACGCCCGTCGCGACGGTGACGCTGGCCCGCTCGGTGGCAAGGTTCACGGAGGCGCTCGACACGCCCGGCACCGCCCGCAACGCCGCCTCGATCCGGCCGGCGCAGGAGGCGCAGGTCATCCCGAGGACGGGGAGGGCGACGGTTCGGACGGCCTCCGTCGCGTGCGCCTCGGGGGCGATCGGGGTGAGCGTGTCGGAGTCGGCTTTCAGCATAAGAGGAGAGATGGGGCTTCCCACGGTGGGAAGGTCAAGGCCGCCGGACGTCGGATCGTCGCTTCGGTTTCGCGGATCGCCAAGCCCGCTGCGGAGATCGAGCATCGCGAATGCGCGGTGCCGCACCGGAGGGCGCGGCGAGCCAGGCCCGGCGCTCCGCGATCAGCCGCCGCAGGCGGGCGCGTCGGGCGTTCGGCCGGATGCAGTCGCAGCTCTCGATGCCGGCCGGGTCGCAGCTGAGGATCGAGAGGATCGCCACCGCGATCCCGAGGATGCCCAGGGCGACGAGGGGCCATGCGAGGCCGAGGCCGACGAGCGCGGCGATGGCGAGCTTCCCGGCCAGGGAGCCGACGAGCTTGGTCTTCGCCAGCGCGAGCAGGGCGCCGCCGCCGCCCGCGCCGCCGCGCAGGGCCCGGACGATCCGCTTGCGGGCGCGATGCCGCGCGGCCAGCGCCTCCAGGCGCCGCAGCTGACGCGCGACCGCCGCATGGGTCGCGTAGGCCCCGGCCGCGGGGCGCGGATGCAGCGCCTCCGTCATCACCCGAGCCTAGTTGTTTGATCCCAGGGTTTGATGGTGCAGTCTTCACGTCGGAGTGGAGGGATGAGCTATGGGCCAAGTTCTTCACGGCAGCGCCACGACGACTGAGGCGATCCGTCGAGCGATCCAGCATAGTCAAGC
>NZ_VRUW01000167.1:0-3574 GCF_008039475.1 Methylobacterium sp. WL12
CCTATACAATTATTTCAGGGATTTATTCGATTATTATGATATGTTATGGCTATTTAATACGCCTTTTGCCGCGGTTGACCTCAGACTGATGACTTCACTGAAACGAGCGCTCCCGCGGTAGCCGCAGCAGGTGCACTCGATCCTTCGTATGAACGACACTCTGCAAATCGCCTCGAAATCAACGATTCACAATTCCTGTGCGCGGATGCGGGATAGGTGCGCTTCGTGTTGTCGGCTTCGCCTTGTGGCGAACCTCGATCTCCTCCTTTCGGATGCTCTTTCGCCGTTTCCAACCCTCTGAATTCACAGGGTAGGAAGCAGGAGTATTCGTGCCCTTCGGGGATCTGCACCCACCCCCTGACAAGCGCGCCACGGTGGCGCGCTCGCCGGATCGGGCGAGGCGTAGCCAGGCGCTCCATTCCCGCGATACGATGCAGACGATGTTGGTGTCGTTGCGGAAGCGGGCCAGCCGCCGTTCCTCGACCGTCACCAATCCGAGTTGACGCGCCTCGCGCAAGGCGTTCCGCACCATCGTCTCGGACACGCCCGCAACCGCTGCTATGTGTCCAACGGCAAGGCGACAGTCGCCCCGCTTCGCGACCTCAACCGCGACGACAGCCAGCACTGCCTGTTCGGCGAGAGTGAAGCGGGCTGCAATGGCTGGAGGAAGCCTACCAGAGGCCGCCCAGCGGCGACGGCGCTCCATTGAGGCATCTGTGCGCGGCCGAGAGCCGACGGCCTTCCTGGGGGCTTCTGTGAGGCCGGAGGCTATGCCGGCGATCTCCGCATTGATCCAAATACCCTCGGGGCGGGCATTTGCGCTCCCCGAAACGGGGGCGCTCAAAACCTGAGTGCCGCACAGGTTTGCCCCGCGCTGGGGCGAACTCTGCCGCGCCTCGATCAGCCCGGACAGCGCCTCCGCTTCGGCCTCGGACAGGTGTCCCTCTCCGAACGCCTTCCACAGCGCGGACGCGACGGCCGGCAACGCGGCGCGCGGAGCCGTCTCCGCCTGTCGGCGGATCTCGCAGGCATAGTCCATCGTTCACGGTCCCTTACGGGCCGCGGTCCAGGGTCCAGGCAAAGCCTTCCCGTTGACGGAAACACGTTCCGTCTTGACTCCCGAGGGAGGTCATGGCTTGTGAGGGGCAGCTAAGCGGGCCTCACAGCCCCAGGAATTCGACGGCCTCACCCTTGCCGGGGTGGGGCCGTTGGCTTTTCAGGGTCTATCTCGCGGCGATCTCTCCTGATGCCGGCTCACGACTCGCCACAGGGCGCGCCAAAGCCGGACATGGCATGTCGGCCGGGGCACCCGGTTAAGTCAACGGTAAGAGGGGCGGTCAGGCTTGCCAGGCGGCGCTGGCAGCCTCATCCCGACGCCATGATCCGGTCCGACCTCGTCCTGCGCCTCGCTGCCCAGAACCCGCATCTCTACGAGCGGGACTGCCAGGCGGTAGTCGATGCCATCTTGGGCCGGATCTCGGACGCCATCGCGGCAGGCGATCGAGTGGAGCTGCGCGGGTTCGGCTCCTTCACCATCGTGGAGTCGCGGGCGCGGATGGGGCGCAATCCGAGGAATGGCGCACCCGTATCCGTCGAGGCGAAGTCCAAGCTCCATTTCAAGCCCGGCAAGGAGATGCGGGACCGGGTGAACTTGGAGGCGGCTGTCCGCTGCATAGGGTAGCGTTTCGCGGGTCGGGCCTGAACTCGCCTGCGCTTGGCGCGATTGACGGATGCATGGGTGCCATCATCGTCATCGCTGCTTCCACAGGCGGCCTCGAACCGCTTCGGAAGATCGTCACCGCGCTGCCGGCAGCCTGCTCGGCCTCGGTGTTCATCGTCTGGCACACCGGCCGCCATCCTAGCATCCTGCCTGACATCCTGAACATGACGAGCCACCTTCCCGTTCTGCACGGCGAGGATGGCCATCCAATCGAAGCTGGCCACATCTACGTCGCCCCTCCAGACGAGCACATGTACCTGGATCGCGGCGTGATCCGGCTCGACCATGGCGCGAAGGTCAACTTCACGCGGCCAGCTGCGGACCCGTTGTTCATCTCGGCAGCCGAGACCTACGGCGAGCGCGTCGTCGGGATCGTGCTGAGCGGATACGACAGCGACGGTGCGGATGGCTTGGCCAAGATCAAGGATCAGGGGGGCATCGCCCTGGTCCAAAAGCCTGAGGACGCTGAACAGCCTGCGATGCCTTGGGCGGCCATCATGGCCGATCACCCCGACGCTTGCCTGCCGGTCAAGGAGATCGCCGCTCGGGTGGCTGGACTGTGCTGAGAAGCTGAGTCAGCCCTGCGGTGAGACAGGTTTCAGTGGCTGCGCGCTGCAGACCCATTGGCAGCGATCCAGTCGGGCGAGAGGACGTGGCCTTCCTTCGTTACGATCCAAGGCAGCGCTTTCGGGTCTCGAAGCGCATCCGCAGCTGCCGTCAGGGCTTCACGGAGCGTTCGGAATTCGCCGCTCATTTTTAGCGATGAGGGCGGATTAGCTCAGGAAGCGTCAAAGCTTCTCTTTCTCTCTTTGTCGCTTTGTCACGGATTATCAGCAGGATAGCGACGGCCATTGCAGCCGCGCTCCCCCCGAGTGGCATCGTCAGGATAACAGCGACCGCTCCATAATCAGCCGTCCAGGCAGCCATTGCCACCCCGCCGATAAGGGCTGCTAGTGCAACTACAATCATAACGCCCTCATATGCAACGCCTAGTTGCATATGACCATGCTCGAATAAAGGCTGCGGTTCCAGGCGGTCGCCTCCCACACGAGTACGTAGCTGCGAGTGGGGTGAGCCATTCGAAAGGTCCAAGGCTGAACCGGGCTCTGCCACGCTGTCGCATCAGACATCGAAGGACGGTGGTTCGGAAACCGTTCGGCCCATCTCGCCGTATCCCATGCGTCCGGTCCGCTTCGGCCGCACAAGCGCGGTATTAGGTAACAAGCTCACTCAGAGCATCGAGCCGTCTGCGGCTTCGCTTCTGAGCGGACGATGCCGTAGCTCAGCTTTTCTCGGGCTTCTATTCTAGCGGCCGATATATTTCGTTTCTAAAAGACCATATTATGCTTTGGCTCGTGTTGTATAGTGTTGCTATAGACAGCTCCATTTTAGGCTTTTTGCATTCGTAAAGTTTTGCGATCACAATGGCTTCCACGGGCGAGACTGCTTGGATGTTCCGGCCGTCTACCGCCATGCCGGATCGCCCATCTGTGAAGCGTAGGATGCATTCCAGGCGGTAGGTTGGCATAGCGCCTCCAATCACCTCAGCCTTAAACGAAAAAGGCGCGCCGGGTAGGTTGCTGGGTGCTTGGCGCAGCCGAGACCAGAAGGCAGATCGCCAGACTTCACCGGCACCATGGCGCCGCTCCGCACCAGCGCATAGGCGCGGCTGGTATCGCGCCGGTCGTGCTTGGATCTCCGTCCGACACCCGCCTCGCCACCTGATCCGTAAGCGCTCGGTGACGGCTGCCTTGTGCGGATAGGGTCTGGGTCTGGATACAGGGGATGGCGCGGGATGGCGCTGTATCGGCCCTGTGTCTGGACCTATGACGAACGCTCCTCACATCGTGGTTG
>NZ_VRUW01000168.1:0-3521 GCF_008039475.1 Methylobacterium sp. WL12
TGGCGGAGGGAGCGGGATGAGCCGACGCTCATCATTTTCCCTACGCCGTCAGCGCTCTCGATCCCAGGGCTGACGGGTAACACCGTGGGTCTGCCCGTCAAGCGGCGCTGGCCCTGCCACGCGGGCGTCGGGCCGGAGAGGAGCCGGGCATATTTAAATATGGACGGAGATCCGGCGGGTTTGCGATACCCGTTCTTGGGACACGTTGGTGCCCCGGCCCGCACGGTGGGTCGCCTTCCTCATCGCCTCCGAACGCTCAGGCAATTGCCGCTTGGGCATGGCGCTGATGATCCGCGATCCGTTCGATCCCGCGCGGTGCCGTTCGCTTCGACCCTTTTCAATCCCGCATTTTAGAAGCGGTTTTCATCATGATCCATATCCTCGACGCCCTCGCGGGGTCGGGTAAGACGCGTGCGCTTGCCCGATACAGCCACTACCTCGCTGGCATCAGCCACAAGGTGCTTTTCGTCCAACCGACCAAGCACCTCATCACCAAGACCATCGCCGACGAACTCCGGCCCCTCGATCCGGCCTACCCGGTGCGGGCCATCCATGGGGACAGCCACGTCTCGAAGTCCGTCATCGCGGACATCGTTGCTCACTTCCAGAAGGCCCCTCCAGGCTCTGGCGAGGTGCTGTTCATCACGCACGCCGCCTTCCTGCTGCTCCCCTACATCGAGCGGAAGGCCGACTGGACCCTCATCGTGGATGAGGTCCCGCAGGTGGACTGCTTCCAAGAACTGCGTCTGCCCGAGACGCATCACCTGATCACGCCGTTCCTCGCCCTTATGCCGGGTGGAGCGTCTTACGGCCGTCTCGTCACTTCCGAGGATGCCATCGCGGCTCAGGAGGATGCTCGATGAGCGCCTCCAAGATCGCCCGCAACAAACATGGCGACGACCTGCTCAGCGTGCTTGGGCCACTCGCAAACCGGATCACCTCCGACCATTGGGAGGTCTATGCGGATCAGGCTGGATACGAGCGCCTGATCCGGGGCGAGAAGGAGGGGTGCTCGGTGGGCACCTACTCGCTGCTCAAGCCCTCGGCCTTCAAGGGCTTCAAGCAGGTAGTGATCGCCTCGGCCTGCATGACGGACACGATGCTCTACCGCGTCTTCACGGCTCAGGGCGTCACCCTGAAGCCGGTCGGAGACCGTCTCACCAAGGACCTGCGCTACCTGAAGCATGAGCATGGGGATCGCATCACGATCCACTATGCGGCTGAGGAGGCATGGTCGAAGCGCTACCGAGATAAGCGGATCGAGGGCGAGGACGCCACGGTGCTCGATCGCGTCCGGCAGGCGGTGGGATCACTGGTCGGCACGGAGCCCTTCATCTGGATGGGCAACACCGATCTGGGCAACGACTTCTTCGCCCAGGGTGGAGCGGATCGACTGCCGAACACTCCGCACGGTCTGAACTCGTATCAGGGGGTCCACAACGTGGTGGTGCTCTCAGCGCTCAACCCGCCGCCTGCCCACTTCAGCTTCATGGAAGGGCGTGGCATCAGCGGCGAGGAGATGCGGACGGCTCACTACCGCACGGCTGTGTATCAGGCGGTTATGCGCGGCTCGATCCGGAACCCGGCCGACGCGACGCCCAAGCGCGTCGTGGTGATGGATCGGGATACGGCGGAATGGCTGGCCGATCTGTTCCCCGGCGCGACGGTCGAGCCGTTGCCCGGCATGGGTGTGGTTCCTCGCAAGGGCAAAGCTGGACGGCCGCGCCAGCACGCCAGCGACGCAGCCAAGGCACAGGCGCATCGGGACGGCGAGAAGCACAAGCTGCTCGCCCAACTCGACCTGATCAACGCCACCTCGTTGGTGACGGGGCGCTACCCCTTCCTCGACCAAGAGGTCCGGGCCGAGATGCGCGAGTTCGCGCGTGACGATATCTCCTTAAGAGAAGGGGATTCCGTCACGGCCTCGCCGCCGCCTTTGACGTGCGGCACGGCCTTCGGCTCAATCTACGACCCGGTTCCGCTCGACCACGTGGACTACGAGGACGACGACGCCTTCGTGGCGGGCCTCCTGGCCCTGCATGAGCGCGTAGTCGCCAAGGAGGATGCGGGCGTGTTCTCGCCCGCTCACTTCGATCCAGACAAGACGACCGAGACCGGGCGTGGCCTCGGCAACGTCACGCATCTGCGTGGCATCTGGCTGGACAACGACGGCGGCGACCTGACCCATGCCGCCTTCGCCGACCTGTTCCCATACCTGCGGATCGTGGTCTGGAACACGGCTTCGTCCACGGCGGCCCTGCCACGCTGGCGCGCCTTCATCCCGACGACCTGCGCGATGAGCATGGACGTGCATGCCTTGATCATGGGGCAGATCGAGCGGGTGCTGAACCGGGCGGGGTTCTGGGGCACGCGGCAGTTGGCGAAGCGACCCGGCATCAAGGACCGCCGCTGCCACGGCTTCGACGAGTCGAAGTTCAACGCGGCTTCGCTGTTCTACCTGCCTTGCCAGCCCAAGGACCCAAGGGACGCGTTCTTCATCGACTACGGCGACGGTGACCCCAAGCGTGGGCCGCTCGATCTGCATCAGTGGGTCGAGACGTGCATCCTCAGCCTGAGGCCCGATCCTGAGCCCGTGGCGGCTGTGGTTCCGGCCCTGGTGGCGCCGAGCCCAACGGCAGCGAAGCCAATGCTCACGACGACGGCGGTATGCACGAAGCTGCAAGCCATGCGCGACGCGTTGAAGGCCCAGGCGGCTCAGACCTCGGTTGGTTGGCGGGAGGCTCGGATCAGCGCGGCCATCGAGAGATGGCGTGAGACCGCTCCCATACCGGGCACCGGCCACGCGGGCTTCTTCACCCTGGCAGCGGCGCTGCAACGGGCTGGCCTCGACGAGGCAGACATCCGCTCGAAGCTCTACGACGAGGCGGGATACGCGCACTCGACCCGCGAGCGCCGGAGCGAGATCAAGGGCATCCTCACGAGCCTGCGCCGACGCGGTACCCTCGGGAGGGCCGCACGATGAGCATGACCCACGCCCTCTACGAGTTCGAGCGCGTCATCCCTGAGGCAGAAGTCCGCGAGCGAGCCTCCCGACTGTTGGACCACATGGTCGCTGCTGGTGAGGACCCGGCCGGACTCGATCATACGGACTTCGTACCGATCGCGGTGAAGATGCGGGTGAGGGATTGGGTCTACGACGCCCTCGACCATGGCTTCGCCTTGGACGAGCCGCGGTGGAGCATCAGTCCGGAAGGCGATGCCCACGTCATCCTTCCTTTCCATGACGAGGCCCATGCTGTGGTGTTCCGGACCCTCATTCTCTGATCCTGATGGCGGCCTGGGGTGATCCTCCGGGCCGCATCTAATCGGCAGCCCAACACCTACCGGCCAATCCGTCGATACCCGAGCAGATCGGCGATCCGCGTGTCCCGGTCGATCGCCGCGATGACCTCATCCAGGCGGCACCGAATCCGCGGCGGGGTCAGGCGGGATACCGCATCGAGCCGGGCTCGCAGCGTCATAACGGTCTTAGCGGGCACCCGAACATCGTCGCGATCCCG
>NZ_VRUW01000169.1:0-3496 GCF_008039475.1 Methylobacterium sp. WL12
CTAGTCACCTGATTTATTTATATGCTCTAGCTGCTCATTTGCTACTGTTCTTGCATCGACTGCAATATCAATAAATCTATCGATTTGAGTCTTGGTATGATTAGCCATGACTTGAAGACGCCAGCGACTCGTATTTCTACGCACGGCAGGATATTCAACAAGATTAGTAATACCGCCGTTTTTAAGAGTGTGATGTGTTATTAAGCGAGAAATAGCATTATCGCCAAGTATTACAGGTACGATCGCACTAGATTTTCCTAATACGTCAAAACTGTTTTCCGTCATATTTTTTCTCATATACATTACATTGCTTAAAAGCTTACCTCTGAGTTCCGCCCCCTCATTGCTGCAAATAATATCAAGGCATTTGATTACTATTGAGCATTGAATAGGTGAAAGCGCATTAGTAAAAGTAAGCGGTCCACATCCATAACGTAATGCTAGTTTGAGATTGGGGTTATTGCAGGCAACATAACCACCGTTTGATGCGAATGTCTTCGAAAAAGACCCCATCAGTATGTCAGGAATGCCACTTATACCTTGTATTTCAAGATATCCGCCCCCATTATCTCCTATTGCACCCATATCATGGGCTGCGTCTACTAAAAGCGTGGCGCTATGTTTTTTGCATGTGCTTTGAAGAGTACTTATATCTGGAACATCACTATCCATTGAAAATACGGTCTCGGTCACTACTAATATGCCAACATTAGGATTTTCCGCGCGAATCCTCTCTAAATGCTTTAATACATGCTCGTGAGACAGATGTGGAAAGCTTATTACATTAGCAGTAGCCCCACGCGCACCCTCATGTAGACACGCATGCGCAAGGTTATCAATAACAACGTAATCCTCGGGCCCAACAAGAGTCTTTATGACCCCATAACCAGCACCCCATCCAGTAGGGAACACTGTGCAATCTTTATACCCAAAAAATGAAGCAAGACGCTCTTCTAGTTCCATCGATAATCTGGTGTTCCCCATGAGCGCAGCCGAACCAGCGCTATGAACTCCAAAGTCATCAATTGCCTTTTTAGCAGCCTTATGGACCTCTGGATGGCTTGAGAGATTGAGATACTCTTGAGATCCAAAGTTTACACCACTTAGCCTACCGCCATTGCGTAAACCAGCCTCACATTCCGTTGCAATTTTCGTAGACGTAAACTTAGAATATGGATCAATGCCGGCATCTAAGCGCCTGTCCCACCAGCTTTGATGCGAACTCCACCTGTCTAAAAGATCAACAGCTGTTCTATCTATATAGTCTAATAGTGATCCATTTAGGAGTGCTTTGTCGAGCTGGTTCATTAACTTACTTTTCCCAGTCAAAACTTATAGGCGGATGTATCACGCAATAAGAACCAATTATTGGCATCTTTAACGGCATCTACGTAGTATCACATGCGCATGAGTACGATTGCCGGAGGCTATGAGTTTAAGATATTATCCCGAAACCGGGGACATTGCAAAGGCCGCTGGGATCTGCCACGCTCAACAATAAGACCAATGATTGGCTAGAGTTTTGGATTAGGAAGCAATCGGAATCTAATACGTAGCCTAACCGTTAATATGATATCACACCAATTTGTGGAATTTTAGAATTGTTCTATTCGGTCATGAAAAGTATCAAAGATCGAGCTGAAGTCGATCAATTTTGGTCAATGAATATAACCTCTGGTGCACGTGGCCCAGAGGATAAGATAATATTTAACGACCTATATTCGCTTGCTTGTGATACTGCAGAAATGTTTAAGTCTTTCAAAGTTTTGCCGCATGATCGAATTGTTACATTATTGCCGACCGGACGAGCACTAATTCAATCCATACTTGGAAGTTGGGCATCTGGTGCTGTTGTATCAGTAGTTTCACCGTCAATTGATATTGGGAGATCTTCTCTTTCACTAGAGCGTCTCGTAGAAATGCTTGAGATCGCCCGACCAAAAGTAATAATTTATTCCGCTGATGATGTATCTGAACTAAAAATCGTGGCCGATGAGATTGGTGCAGTTCTACTTCATGTAGATCAACTTCCCAAAATTCCAACTTATATGAATACAGAAGCTCATACAAACTGCTACGACGATCCTGCTATTATACAATTTACTAGCGGCAGTACCGGACTTCCGAAAGCTGTAGTTATAGAACATGGACAACTAGTCGATAATGCTCGTACAGTTGCGTCTTGGACAGGCTTTACTGCTGACGACTGCTTTGTGTCTTGGTTGCCGCTCCATCACGATTTTGGATTTGTAATATCGTTTTGCATGCCTTTGTTATGCTCTGCAAAGCTAGTTTTAATTCCGACTGAGTCATTTGGACGAAACCCGCTAATTTGGCTCAAGGTGATGTCCGAGCAGAAAGCTACGTTTTCGGGAGCGCCGCCCTCTGGAATATCGATACTAACTAAATCCGTATTTTCACAAAAAGCTGCAAGCTACGATCTTTCTAGCTTGCAATGCTTATGGCTTGGATCTGAACCTGTATCACCCATATTGTGCGACGAATTTGAAAAAGCGTACAAAAAATCCGGCCTAAAAGAGGGGGTTCTTTCTGCTGCTTACGGCATGGCCGAAACAACTTTAGCAGTTTCTGTAAGACCGCAGAATAGCTATAGAAATACCGCTTGGATAAGCAAAGAAGATCTTTATAAGAACGGCAATATTACTTTATTGGCCCCTTTTTCTGATGGTTCGATACCATTTTTATCAAATGGCCCATCGATACCTGGAGTAAAAGTTACAGTTCGTGATGATTTCGGTAATGATATTAATGAATGTAAGCAAGGTCAGATAGCCGTCTCTTCATCTATGGTTACAAACGCTTACTTTGGATCTATGGATACTCCACAAAAAGATGGTTGGTTTGAAACTGGAGATTTAGGTTTTTTGAAGGGTAACGAGGTATTTATTACTGGCCGATCGAAGGACGTTTTGATAAAAAACGGAGTAAATATGCCTGCCCATTTAATTGAAGAAGCTGCATTTCGATCTTTTCCAAACAATATAACTCGTGCCGTTGCTTTCTCCGTAGCAAGTGAGAAAGATATGCGAGATCGCGTAATATTAGGTATCGAAATTCGAGGTAAGATTGAAGGAAATATCCAAACTCAATTACGTTCTTCGATTATAGAAATACTTGATTTCCCTGTCGACGAAGTATTAATTCTTTCAAAGGGGTCAATTCCAGTAACGACCTCTGGAAAAACTCAAAGAACGAAGGCAAAATCTCTTTTCCAAAGCGAAGACCTAGGTGTTCAAGTCTAGTATAAATGGCAACCGCAAAATGTCTATAAATAAACAAGATCTGATTGTAGATAGCATCATTGGTGTGATGCGTAAGTTGGCCCTTGAGGGAGATCTGCCAAGTGATATAAAATCAGTTCCGCTTTCCGCGGAAACTAAACTAGGATCGTTGGGATTTGATAGCCTTGCGACGATGCTCTTCATAACTGAACTCGACGAAAAATATAATGTTTATATTCCGGATTCTATAATCA
>NZ_VRUW01000016.1:0-74600 GCF_008039475.1 Methylobacterium sp. WL12
CGCCCGCCCCCCAGGCCTCGCCGGCGGCCGGCGCGGCCTGGGGGGCGGGCGTCTGCGCGATGGCGGACGCGCTCCCGAAGGGGGCGGTCCAAAGGGTGATCGTCGCAGTCGCGATCATCCGGATCGATGTGGTCACGCAAGGTCCTCAAGTGCTGGCGTCGGCGCGGCGCGGCCGTGGCGCGGCGGGGATCTGTCCACCGGGTCGTCACGGGCTGCGGGAGCACGACCTTCGCATGCCGTTCGACCAAGGCGAAGTTGTGAATCGCGATCCGCGGGCGGACCCGCATGTTTCGGGCCGTTCGCCCTCGCCTCGGCTGCGCCTGCGGCTCACGAGCCGTCCCGCGGCGGACGCGGCGGCGTCTGGTTTTCGCCCAATCTGCATCGTAGACAGGCCGTCAACCCCGTCACGGCGGCCCGGTTCGAGACCGGCCGCCACGAGGAAACAGGACCGCACCGCCCATGTCTGCCCGGATCTCGTCTGCCGCAATTTCGTCCGTCACGACCGGCGCGCTGCGCCTGCGCCGCCCGCTCGCCCTGACGGCCGCCGCGCTCTCCCTCGGCGCGGCCCTGGCCGGGTGCCAAGCGCTCGGCGGTGCGCTGGGCGGCGGCGGCGGCGTGATGCCGGCGGCCGAGGTCGGCCCGCCGCCGTCGCTGCGCAGCGCCCTGCCGGGCCGCGAGGCACGCATGGCCAACGTCGACGCCGACGGTCGCCCGCTGGCGACCGCCCCGACCCGGACCCTCGACCTGCCCCGCGACAAGCGCAACGAGGCGCGCGCGGCCAACGACGGCCCGCGCCGCATCCGCCGCGACGAGATCGACGGAGAGCCGACCGCCGGCGGTTCGTCGAGCTCGATGGCGCCGGCCCTGACCCCGGGCGGTGGCGTCGGCCTCGGTGGCAAGTTCTAGAGCATTTTCAAGCGAGGTGGATGCCGGCTCGCGTGAAGAAAATACGACCAAACAGCAGGTTAGAGCATTCTCCGTGATCCAGAGATCACGGAGAATGCTCTAACCCGTCACGTTCTAGACGGCCGCCGTCAGCCGCGGGCCGTAATAGTCGTCGAGCCGGCCGCCATAGGCCGGGTCGGCGAAGCCGTCCTCGCCTGGGCCGTGGCTCGGCGCGCCGGCGAGCGTCGCCGGATCGATGTCGACCACGTAGCCGCCGAGGTCGACGCTGTAGGTCAGCGCCTTCCACGGCAGCGGGTGGTGGTTCTCGCCGAGGCCAAGGAAGCCGCCGAACGCGAGCACCGCGTAGGCGACCTGGCCCGAGACCTTGTCGACCATGAAGTTGTGCACCGTTCCGAGGTGCTTGCCGGCCGCGTCGTAGACCGCCGTGCCCTCGACCTTGTTCGAGGCGATCAGCCGGGCGGTCTCGTCGATGGCCACGCCCTCGCCGGAGGGGTCGAGCTCCATCGAGCCGGGCTTGCGGATGCTGCGCTCGTTGGGAAGTTCCGTCGGCATCGCGATCTCCCTTATCGCAAGGACTCGGTCGCCCGGTGATCCGGGCGTCGGCCTAGGAAAGCCCGGATTCGCGATGGGTTCCGCCGCGTCTCAGCCTTCCGGCCCGGCTTCCGCCTCGGCCCGGCGCAGGGCGACCCGGTTGCGGACGCCGCGGCTGGCAAACAGCATCTCGGCGCCGAAGGCGACCAGGGCCAGGAGCGTGCACAGGATCGCCGCGCCGAACAGCGCGAACAGCACGCCGGCCACGGTGGCGTCGCGGAGCGCGCCGACGAAGAGCGTGAGGACGGCGCCGCAGGTCGAGACGCCCGAGAGCGCCGCCAGCACCACCGCCGCGTCGAGCAGCAGCGCGCGCAGCCGCAGGCGGTCGAGCCGGTGGTCGAGGCGCAGGCGCTCCGTCTCGGTCGCGCCGGCGAGCAGGCCTGAGACCCGCTCGGCCTGGTCCGAGACGCGGGCGAGGCGGGCGCCGAAGACGTTGAGCAGGGTCGCGACCCCGGACAGCAGGAACACCGGCGTCAGCGCCACCTGGATGATGTGCGCGATGCCGTCGAGGGTGTTCGGCTCGAGGCTCGACATGGAATGGGCGTTCCGTGGCGGGAGGACGAAGGCGGGGAGGGCCGTCCTCCGCCGCCTGAAACGTCCGGGCGGCCGGCCGGTTCGCCCGGATCGCATCTTGCGCGCAAGGCGAAGGACGCGCCTGCGCGCAAGACGTCGATCCCAAGTCTTCGATGCGGGGCGGGCGTCCGACCTCAGACCAGCCCGGCGCCGGGCGGTCGCTCGCAAGCATTCGGCTCGGACGCGATGCCGAGCCCGAGGCCGAGGACCAGGGCGAACGCGGACACGAAGGCGAGGGCGAGGGCGGTGCTGACCATCTTCGGATCTGTCCTCCGATCCGGTGAAGAAAGGGTTTCGCCGCGCGAAATCCGGCGCCACGTGTGCCCGCTGGCGTCACACCCTGTGGATGATAACGGGAACTGTTCCTGTTTTCCCTTGGAACGGCAGCGCTAGCCCTTAGTTCTTGCTGCTAGGCTACCCCCTGCTGCGGGGATGTCACGTTCACGCTCGCAGCGAGAACCGGAGGAACCCCCATGGCAACCAAGACGACGGAAAAGGCCGCTCCGAAGGCGGCGAAAGAGACCAAGGACGCCAAGCCCGCGAAGGCCGCGGCCCCCAAGGCGACCAAGGCCGCCGCCGGCGCGAAGCCCAACGCCCTGCAGCAGCCGCTGAAGCCCTCGGCCGACCTCGGCGCGATCGTCGGCACCAACCCGATCCCGCGCGGCGAAGTCGTCAGCAAGGTCTGGGAATACATCAAGAAGCACAATCTCCAGAACCCGGAGAACAAGCGCGAGATCCTCGCCGACGACAAGCTCAAGAAAGTCTTCGGCAAGGACAAGTGCAGCATGTTCGAGATGAACAAGCACCTCGCCGCCCACCTGAAGGCCTGAGCCGGTCGCGCCCCGTCCTCGGCCCGGTCCGGAGACCTCGTTCCCGGATCGTCCCGTGCCGGCGGGCGCCCGAACGGGGCGGCCTCGCGCCGCCCCGCGCGTCGTCCGCCCGCTACGCGATGTTGCGCAGGACGCCGCCATCCACCCGGAGCGCCGCGCCGCTGGTCGCGCTCGCTGCCGGGCTGCAGACGTAGGCCACCATGTTGGCCACCTCCTCGACGCTGGCTAGCCGTCCGATCAGCGACGTCGGCCGGTGCTCTGCGACGAACTCCCGGCCGAGCGCATTGAGGTCGGCCTCGCCCGATCCCTTGGCCATCTGCTTCATGAACTCGGCGACGCCCTCCGAAAGGGTCGGGCCGGGCAGCACGCTGTTGACTGTCACGCCGGTGCCGGAGACCGTCTCGGCGAGCCCGCGCGAGACTGCGAGCTGCGCGGTCTTCGTCATCCCGTAATGGACCATCTCGACCGGGATGTTGATGCCGGACTCGCTGGCGATGAACACCACCCGGCCCCAGCCGCGCGCCACCATCCCCGGTGCGTAGGCGCGCGACAGCCGCACGCCGCTCATCACGTTGACGTCGAAGAAGCGCTGCCAGTCCGCGTCCGGAATCTCGAAGAACGGCTTGGGCTCGAAGATCCCGGTGTTGTTGACCAGGATGTCCACGTCCGGCAGCGCTGCCACGAGCGCATCGACGCCCTCGGCCGTCGCCACATCGCCGACCGCCGCGAAGGGCTCGCCCGCCGGGTTTTCCGCGCGCAGGCGCGCGATCGCCGCCTCGACGCGCTCGGCCGTGCGCCCGTTGATGCCGACGCGGGCGCCCAGCTCGAGCAGCGCTTTGGCGATGCCGTAGCCGATGCCGCCGGTGGAGCCGGTGACGAGGGCGCTGCGGCCCTTCAGGTTCATGTCCATGCTGGTCGATCCCTGTTGTGGATGTCCGTCAACGCGGCCCCCGCGGCCCAGGTGGCATGCAGCCTACCCGGCCCTGCCGCGCCGCAGCACGCTGGCGCAGCCGCCGAACAGCGCGAGCAGCACCGCGCACCACAACGCCGCCGAGACCGCCCGGTCCGATCCGGCGCCGTGGGTGATTCCGAAGATCACCGCCACCATCGCCGCGCCCAGCGACTGGCCGGTGAGCCGGGCGGTCGACTGCATGCCGCTGGCGCCGCCGCTGCGCTCGCGCGGGGCCGAGGTGATGATCACCTTGTTGTTCGGGGTCTGGAACAGGCCGAAGCCGAGGCCGCACAGCGTCAGCCGCCAGACGACGTCGAGGGTCGCGGGCGCGGCCGGCAGCAGCGCCATCGCGGCGATGCCGGACGCCATCAGACCGAGGCCGACGCCCCCGAGCAGGCCCGGCGGGTAACGGTCGGCGAGCCGTCCGGAGATCGGCGCCATCGCCGCGATCGCGATCGGCCACGGCGTCATCAGGAAGCCGGTCTGCGTGCCCGAGAGGTGCAACACGTCCTGGAAGTAGAAGGGCAGGGCGATGTAGGCGCTCATCTGCGCAGCGAACGCGGCGATCGAGGTCGCCATCGACAGCGCGAAGGCCGGGATCCGCAGCAGGTCCACCGGCAGCAGCGGCGCCGGCAGGCGCAGCTGGTACAGCACGAACACCGCGCCGACCGCGATCGCCGCCCCGATCTCGGCGAAGGCGACCATCCGCCCGGCGGGGTCGCCGAGCCGATCGACGCCGACGATCAGCAGGCCGAAGGTCAGCGCGTTCAGCACCGCGCTCAACGCATCCAACCGCGCGCCGCTGCGCGGCGTCGCCGGCAGCGTCCGCGAGGCGACGAAGAGCGCGAGCCCGCCCACCGGCAGGTTGACCAGGAACAGCCACGGCCAGGACGCCACCGAGAGGATCGCGGCGGCGACCGTCGGGCCGGCCGCCGAGGCGACGGCGACGACGAGCGCGACGTTTCCGACGCCGCGGCCGATCATCCGGTGGGGGTAGATGAAACGCACCAGCGCGATGTTCACGCTCATCACGCCGGCGGCCCCGAGCCCCTGCGCGAGGCGCCCGGCGACGAGGAAGCCGAGGCTCGGCGCGAAGGCGCAGGCGAGAGAGGCCGCCACGAACACCGTGAGCCCGGCGAGGTACACGCGCTTGTAGCCGAGGATGTCGCCGAGCGAGGCGAAGGGCAGGAGCGCCGCCGTCACCGCGATCTGGTAGCCGTTGACCACGAAGATCGCCGCGGACGGGTCGACGGCGAGGTCCTTGGCCATCACCGGCAGCGCCACGTTGACGATCGCCCCATCGAGCACCGCCATGGTCATGGCGAGCGACACCGCCGCCATCGCCAGAAGGCGCTCGCGCGGCGGCAGCCCGTCTGACGCCTGGGTGGGGGCCGGGGGCGGGCCGACGGGACCGCCGTCACGGGGCGGGCCGTCCTCCGGGCCGCAGGCCTCGCGTCGTCCGGGCGATCCGGCCGTCTCGCTCATCCTCGAAAACCCCGCTGTGCGCCGCCGGCCTCGGCGGCCTGCATCCGCTGCCTCGCTTCGGACATAGGGGCCTCACGCAGGATCGAGCAGCGCGCCGGTGACATGGCGGCGCGATCCTTCCCGCATGCGCCGCTTTTCCGCCTTCGCGACACGGCATCGGGTCTTGGCTTCGATCCGAGGGACGCCCCGAGATGCCGATGACGACACGGACCACAGCTCTCCTGCTCGCCCTGCTGCCCCTGCTGCCGATGGCGGCGGCCGCGCAGGATGCGACTCCCCTCGGGATCGGGCTGGAAGGGTTCGCCTACCCGTATCCGGTGCGCTTCCTCGCCCTGTCGCGCGACGGCGAGGCCCAGCGCCTCGCCTACATGGACGTGGCGCCGACCGGCGCCGCCAACGGCCGTACCGCCCTGCTGCTGCACGGCCGCAACTTTCCGGCGAGCTACTGGGCCCCGGTCATCGCGGCGCTGACCGGAGCGGGCTACCGCGTGGTGGCGCCGGACCAGCTCGGCTTCGGCAAGTCCTCGAAGCCGGTCGGCCCGTTCACCTTCGACGCGATGGCCGCCGACACCGTCGCGCTGCTCGACCGCCTCAACCTGCCACGGGTCGACGTGGTCGCCCACTCGATGGGCGGGATGCTGGCGGTGCGGCTGGCGCGCAACGCGCCCGCGCGCGTCAACAGCCTCGTCCTCGAAGCGCCGATCGGGCTCGAGGATTACCGATACAGCGTGCCGCCGGTCGGCAACGAGACCCTGCTCAAGCGCGAGGGCGAGCTGACGGCGGCCGCCTACCGCCGGCAGCTGATGACGAGCTACGCGCTGTCCCTGCCGGAAGCCGCGATCGAGCCCTTCGTCGCGGTGCGCGAGCGGGTGAAGGAGGCTGGCGAGTATCCGCGCTGGCTGCAATCCTTCGTGAATTCCTACACGATGATCTGGGGGCAGCCGGTGGTGCACGAGATCCCGCTGCTTCCCATGCCGACGCTGTTCATCATGGGCGGCGCCGACCACAACGCGCCCGGAAAGCCCTTCGCGCCGCCGGAACTCGCCGCCAAGATGGGCCGCAACGCCGACAACGCGACGGCGCTGGCGGCGAAGATGCCGAACGGCCGGGCGATCGTGTTCGAGGGCATCGGCCATCTCGTCCACATGGAGGCGACCGACCGGTTCGACGCGGCGATGCTGGATTTCTTGAATGCGCATTGAGGGCGCTGGGAGGCGCGGCCCCGAGTAGCTGAAACTGAAGCGCTACGGGTGGCAAAAGTCTCGAATGAGACCTGTTATGGTCTCATCTGGTTTCGGAGCATCCGATGAAAAAAGGAGTCCGCTCTTGCCGATCTGCTCGGCATCGCGCCGTACGCTTCCGGCGCCATCCCGCAATCCGAAATGGTCGCCCGAATCAATGCTGGCCTGCCGATCGGAGCCGTCGCCCGCGTCGCCACCGCGGTGGCGCCCGACGACCGGACCTTTGCCTTTCATCTGGTGAAGCGGGCGACCCTGCATCGGCGGCGGTCCGCATCGACAGGCGATGCGACGCTTTCCGCGCTGGAGGGCGCCAAGGTCGTCCGCGTGGCGCGCGTCTGGGAGATGGCTTGCGAGGTCTGGAAGGACGATGACGCGGCCCGCGACTTCCTGCATCGGCCGCATCCGCTTCTAGAAGGGCGGCCCCCGATCGACGTGGTTCTGGAATCGGAGTTCGGCGGCCCACGGGTCGAGGCCGTGCTCGGGCGCCTTAAATACGGCTCGGCGGCGTGACGGGGCAGACGCTCCGTCAGGTTCAGATGGCCTATCGCATCGGTGATCCCGACGGCAGCCATCCGATCTTCGATGCCACCGGGTCCGGCCTGTTTCCCGGACGTTGGAACACGCCGGCAAGCCCGATGATCTACGCCGCCGCAGACTATGCGACGGCACTACTGGAGAAGCTCGTTCACGGAAGCGGTGCGCTACCGCCGAACCAACACTTCGTCGAGATCACGCTCTTCGTCGGCCTATCGTACGAGATGCTGAACCAGGCGGCCGTTCCGGGGTGGGATCATCCCGATTGTGCGGTATCGAAAGCCTACGGCGAGGAATGGCTCCACGAGGGGCGTTCGCTCCTGCTCTTCGTGCCCAGCGTGGTTGCGCGGGCCGCGAACAACATTCTGATCAATCCGCGACACGCTGAATTCAATCGGATCGCATACAGCCTACATCGCCCGGTCTGGTGGGATCAACGTATGTTTCCATCGCGTTGATCTGCGCTCAACCACGGGATGTCGGGTCTCCGTGGACGGGCCGCCGACCCGAAGGATCAAGGATCGGCGGACCCGGCATCCTGCATCCGCTCACGCTCTGCCGGGCGAACCCCGCCGCAGCAAAAACACCCCCTGCGCGCCGATCAGGTTCCAGAACCACCACGGCATCGAAAAGCGCATCGGGCGGCCGCGGGCGTCGAGCGCCGCCGCCTTCTCGATGTGGGCGTCGACCGCGTGGCACAGCTCCACGAAGTCGCGCATGGTGCAGTGGTGGATGTTCGGGGTCTCGTACCAGGCCTCAGGCAGGATCTTGGTGATCGGCATCCGCCCGCGGAAGGCGAGCTCCGCCCGCACCCGCCAATGCCCGAAGTTCGGGAACGAGATCACCACCTGCCGGCCGATGCGCAGCAGGTGCTCCAGCACGATGCGCGGGTTGCGCGTCGCCTGGATGGTCTGGGACAGGACCACCACGTCGAACGCGTCGTCGGGGTAGTTTTCCAGATCCGTGTCGGCGTCGCCCTGGATCACCGGCAGGCCGCGGGCGAGGCAGGCGTTCACGCCCTCGCGCGACAGCTCGATGCCGCGCCCGTCGACGCCGCGGCGGTCGCGCAGCAGCGCCAGCAGCGAGCCGTCGCCGCAGCCGATGTCGAGGACGCGGGCGCCCGGCGGCACGAGGCCGAGGACCACGAGGTGATCGACGCGGGCAGCCCCGGATTCGGGCGTGCGCGGCAGGTCGTCCGCCGCCTCCCAGGGCGTGCCGGAGGCGGCGTCGCCGAAGGCGAGGTCGTCGCGCCCGCTCACAGCCCGCGCGCCCGTGCGGCCGCGTCGACGAAGCCGCGGGCGGCCGAGAACAGCGTCGGCTCGTCGAGGAGGAAGGCGTCGTGGCCCTTGTCGCTCTCGACCTCGACGAAGGCGACAGGGGCCGAGGCCGCGTTCAGCGCGTGGACGATCGCGCGGGAATCGGCCGTCGGGAACAGCCAGTCGGAGGTGAACGAGACCACGCAGAACCGCGTCCTGGTGCCCTTGAAGGCGTTGGCGAGTACGCCGCCATGGTCGGCGGCGAGGTCGAAATAGTCCATCGCCCGCGTCAGGTAGAGGTAGGCGTTGGCGTCGAAGCGCTCGACGAAGGAGAGGCCCTGGTGGCGCAGGTAGCTCTCGATCTGGAAGTCGGCGTTGAACGAGAAGGTCGGCGCCGAGCCGCCCTGGAAGCGGCGGCCGAACTTCCGGTGGAGCGCCGGCTCGGAGAGGTAGGTGATGTGCGCGCCCATCCGCGCGACGCCCAAGCCCTTCGAGGGCCGGGTGCCGGCCTCGAGGTAGCGCCCGTCGGCCCAGGCGGGGTCGGCCATGATCGCCTGCCGGCCGACCTCGTGGAAGGCGATGTTCTGCGCCGAGTGGCGCGCGCCGGTGGCGATCGGCATCGCCGCGAACACCCGCTCGGGGTAGAGCGAGGCCCATTGCAGCACCTGCATCCCGCCCATCGAGCCGCCGACGCACAGGAACAGGTCGTCGATCCCGAGATGGTCGAGCAGCATCGCCTGCGCCCGGACCATGTCGCGAATGGTGACGAGCGGGAAGTCGAGGCCGTAGGCCGAGCCCGTGCCCGGATCGATCGAGGCCGGCCCGGTCGAGCCCATGCACGAGCCGATCACGTTGGAGCAGACGACGAAGTAGCGATCGGTGTCGATTGGCTTGCCCGGGCCGACTAGGGTCGTCCACCAGCCCGGCTTGCCGGTGACGGGGTGCGGGTGGGCGAAGTGCTGGTCGCCGGTGAGCGCGTGGCAGATCAGCACCGCGTTGGTGCGCGCGGCGTTGAGCGTGCCCGCGGTCTGGTAGGCGACCTGGAACGGTGCGAGTTCGGCGCCCGAATCCATCGTCAGCGGACGGTCGGCCTCGAACCGGGCGACGAGCCCCGCCGGGTCGCGGGCCTGCGACGGCTCGCGGCTGCGGGTCTCCGGCTCCGTCGCGGGGGCGGCCGCGAGGGCCGGGTCGAGGGGATTGTCCATGAGGCTGCTGGAAACGGCTTCCCGCGCGCGGCGCTGACGAAGGTTGCGAGATCGTCGGCTTCCCGCGCCCGCCGCAACACCCGAGGTAGTGTGCGCGCCGTCGAGCGTCAACGAAGCGGGCGGCCGGCATGCCCGTTCATCCGCAGCCGGTTGTCGATCCTGCGGCGGGCGCACGCTGGCCCTTCGGCGCGGCGGGCCGTAAACACGCCCGAGCAGCCCCGTCCTCAGCTTGTCGAACCATGCGCTTCCCCAAACGAGCCGCGCCGCCGATGGAAGACCTCGCCGCCCTCCGGGCCGAGATCGACCGGATCGACGCCGAGATGCACGCGCTGCTGATCCAGCGCGGCGGGATCATCGACCGCCTAATCGCGGTGAAGGGCACCTCGGCCTCGGGCTCCGCCTTCCGTCCGGGCCGCGAGGCCGCGATGATGCGGCGCGTGGCAGACCGCCACCGCGGGCTCCTGCCGCTCGACACCGTCGAGGGGATCTGGCGGGTCATCATCGCGACCTTCACCTACGTCCAGGCGCCGTTCTCGGTGCATGCCGACATCTCCGCAGGCGATCCGGCGATGCGCGACTCCGCCCGGTTCCACTTCGGCTTCACGGTGCCCTACCGCCCGCACCCGACCTGCGCGGCTGTGATCGAGGCGGTGGCGGCCTCGCGCGGCGACCTCGGTATCTTCCGCTTCGACCCGCGCGCGGCGCAGGCGCCAGCGACGGGCACGGGGCCGGGCAGAGGGCCCGGCAAGGGCGAGGCCTGGTGGGAGGGGCTGATCGGCGAGGGCCGCCCGAAGGTGATCGCCCGGCTGCCCTTCATCGAGCGGCCGGCCCACCCGGCCGGCACCCCGGTCTTCGTGGTGGCCAAACCGCTGGACGACCCGGCGGCGGCGCAGCGCGACTGGGTGCTGTGGGCGGTCCGCTGTGCCGCCTGGACGGAGGAGGCCGAGCGCGCCGTGCAGGGGCTCTACGGCGAGGTGGTGGCGCGGGGCAGGCCCAAGGGCGAAGCCGAGCGTCTTCTTCTGGCGGTGCCCGGCGGCGTCGGCGCGCGGCAACTCGCGGACGCGCTCGACGGCGCGGGCGCGGCGGCGTCGAGCCTCGACGAGACCGGCAGCCACGCGGCGCGCTTCCGGGTGTGAGCGCCTCGGCGCCCTAATCCGGTCGCGCCCCGCTTCATCGGCGCGCGAAATGCTGTAGACGGGCGCCTCACGCGTTTCTTCTTCAGACTGCGAACAAGAATGTCCGCCTCTCCCCGTCTCCGCCCGGTGCCCCGTCCGGGCGTCCTGGCGATCGACCTCTACGTTCCCGGCAAGAGCGGGGCGCCGGGCCATGCCAAGATCCACAAGCTCTCGTCGAACGAGACGCCGCTCGGCCCGAGCCCGGCGGCGGTGGCGGCGATGCAGGCGGCGACGGCCAAGCTCGAGGTCTACCCCGACGGCACCTCCGCCCTGCTGCGGAACGCCATCGCTGCGCGCCACGACATCGATGCGAGCCGAGTCGTCTGCGGCGCCGGCTCGGACGAGCTGCTGTCGCTGCTGGCCTACGCCTATGTCGGCCCCGGCGACGAGGGCGTGTTCTGCGAGCACGGGTTCCTGGTCTACCGCATCGCCATCCTGGCGGCGGGCGGCACCGCCGTGGTCGTCCCCGAGCGCGATCTCACGGCCGACGTCGACGCGATCCTCGCCGCCGTGACCCCGCGGACGAAGATCGTCTACGTCGCGAACCCCAACAACCCGACGGGCACCTACCTGCCGCTCGCCGAGGTGCGCCGCCTGCATGCCGGCCTGCCGGGCGACGTGCTGCTGGTCCTCGACGGCGCCTACGCCGAATACGTCCAGGCGGACGACTATTCGGCCGGGTTCGAGCTCGCGCGCGACGCCGACAACGTCGTGATGACCCGTACCTTCTCGAAGATCCACGGTCTCGCCGCCCTCCGGATCGGCTGGATGGTCGGGCCGGCCCACGTGATGGAGGCGGTCAACCGCATCCGCGGGCCGTTCAACCTGTCCACCGCCGGCATGGCGGCCGGCGCGGCGGCGCTTGCCGACGAGGCGCATGCCGCGGCTGCGGCCGCCCACAACGCCGAGTGGCTGCCGCGGATGGTCGAGGGTGCCCGCGCGCTCGGCCTCACCGTGACGCCCAGCGTGGCGAACTTCATGCTCGTGCACTTCCCGGACGCGCCCGGCCGCTCGGCGGCGGAAGCCGACGCCTTCCTGACCGCCCACGGCGTGATCGTGCGGCGGGTGACCGCCTACGGGCTGCCGAACGCGCTCCGCGTCACCATCGGCGGCGCGGAGAGCAACGAAGCCTTCCTCGCCGCACTCGGCGCCTTCATGCGAGGCGACCATGCCTGAGGCCGCGCCGCTCGGCTGCCTCGCCGTCGTCGGCCTCGGCCTGATCGGCTCGTCCATCGCCCGCGGCGCCCGCCGCTACGGGTTGGCCGAGCGCGTCGTCGCGATCGATGCGGACGAAGCCGTCCGCGCGCGGGTCCTCGACCTCGGCATCGCCGACGCGGTCACCGGCGATGCCGCGGCCGGCGCGGCGCAGGCCGACCTGGTGATCCTGTGCGTGCCCGTCGGCGCCATCGGCCCGGTCGCCGCGGCGATGGCCCCCCACCTCAAGCCCGGCGCCGTGGTCTCGGACGTCGGCTCGGTGAAGGCCTCGGTCGTCGCGGCCGTGAGCCCGCACCTGCCCGACGGCATCGTGTTCGTGCCGGGCCATCCCGTCGCCGGCACAGAGTATTCCGGGCCGGATGCCGGCTTCTCGACGCTGTTCTCCAACCGCTGGTGCATCCTCACTCCGCCGGAGGACGCGCCCGAGGCCGCGGTCGAGCGGGTGCGCGCCCTGTGGCAGGGGCTCGGCGCCGTCGTCGAGACGATGACGCCGGAGCACCACGATCTCGTGCTCGCCATCACCAGCCACGTGCCGCACCTGATCGCCTACAACATCGTCGGCACCGCCGCCGACCTCGAGCAGGTGACGCAATCCGAGGTGATGAAGTTCTCGGCCGGCGGCTTCCGCGACTTCACCCGCATCGCCTCGTCCGATCCGACCATGTGGCGCGACATCTTCCTGACCAACCGCGAGGCGGTGCTGGAAATGCTCGGGCGCTTCAACGAGGACCTGTCGGTGCTGACCCGGGCGATCCGCTACGGCGACGGCGACGCGCTACACGACCTCTTCACCCGCACCCGCGCGATCCGCCGGGGCATCGTCGCGCAGGGTCAGGAGACGGCGGAGGCCGATTTCGGCCGCGCGCGGGCGGCGGAGGGCGTCCCGAACGCAGGGTAGCTCGCCTGGACGGCAGGCCGTTCGTCTTGCCGCCGCCGTGCCGCCATGCTGCAACGGCTGGCATGACCGCGATGACCCTTACTGATACCCGCGACTTCCTCGACCGGGAGTTTCCGCAGATGCAGGCGGGCGGTCGCGCCTTCCACCTGGAGGCCGTCGGCCCGCTGACCGCGCGGATGCGGCTCGATGGAGACGATCGCTTCCTGCGCCCGGGCGGCACGCTGTCCGGCCCTGCGATGATGGCGCTGGCGGACTACGCGCTCTACGCGGCGATCCTCGCCCAGATCGGGCCGGTGGCCCTCGCGGTGACGACCAGCCTCACCTTCAATTTCCTCAGGAAGCCAGCGGGGCTCGTGCTGGTCGCCGACGTCGCGCTGCTGAAGCTCGGCCGGCGCCTCGCCGTCGGCGAGGTGCGGATCACGGCGCCCGGCTCGGACGACCTCGTGGCGCAGGCGAACGGGACGTATTCGATCCCGCCGCGGTGAGGGACCTACCGATCGGCGTAGCGGGACCAGAGCGTGACGCCGAAGCCGACGGCGACCGCCATCAGCGGCGCCACGACGAAGGCGACGATCTGAATATCGGTCATGATTTCAGCCTTCCGAGAATGACGCGCGCACAGGTGTGCAGCGCGATGCTCGCGAGAAGAAAGATCGCGATGCCGCCTGCCAGAGTCAACGCCGACAGGCTCGTCTGCGCCGAAACGCCGAAGACGGTGGCAGCGAGCGGCGCGACGACGCCCGCGCTGAACAGGCCGCCTGCAGCGGTGTTCAGGTAGGACGCGCACGGCGTGATCCGCTCGTTCGAGACGAGGCTCATGCCGCGCTTCCGCGCCCCTCCGAGAGCCGTGCGGCGTAGCGGGCGATCAGGTCGACCTCGAGGTTCAGGTGGTCGCCCGCCCGGCGCTCGCCCCAGGTGGTCACCTCCAGCGTGTGCGGGATCAGCAGGACCGAGAAGGTGTCGCCCTCGACCGCGTTGACGGTCAGCGACGTGCCGTCGAGGCAGACCGAGCCCTTCTTGGCGATGAAGTGGGCGACGTCGGCCGGCGCCCGCAGGGTGAACCGCTCGCTCGCGCCCCAGGCGCCGGCGGTGACGGTCTCGCGCTCGAGGATCTCGGCGACGCCGTCGACGTGGCCGGTGACGAGATGGCCGCCGAGCTCGTCGCCGATCTTCAGGGACCGTTCCAGGTTGATCCGGGTGCCGGCCTCCCAGGCGCCGACCGTGGTCAACGCCAGCGTCTCGGCGGCGGCGTCCACCGCGAAGACGCAGCCGCCGTCGGAGGGTTCGATCGACACCGCGGTGAGGCAGGGGCCGGAGCAGGCGATCGAGGCGCCGAGCGCGATCGAAGCCGCGTCGTAGGCGGCGCGTATGGTGAGGCGGCGCATGCGCGCGTCGCCCGAGACCGAGAGGACCGTGCCGACGTCGCTGACGAGACCGGTGAACATCGCTTAAGCCTCGTTGCGTTCGTAGGTCGTCGCCCGGTCTGCCCCCAGGTCGAGGGACTCGGCGATCCGGAACCGTTCGCCGTCCAGCATCGCCCCGAGATGCGGGCCGACCGCCGGCAGGCCGCCCTGCGGCCCGCAGGTGCCGGGACCGGTGATGAGGGTGCAGGTATCCACGAGATCGGCTTCGGCCAGCGCGTCGGCAAGGTGGGGGCCGCCCTCGCTGCAGAGCCGCGTCAATCCGCGCTCGCCCAGCATCGCGAGCGCCGCGTGCAGGTCGACCCGCCCGCGCTCGTCCGCCGGCACGCGCACCACCTCGACGCCGAGCGATTCGAGCATCCGCTTGGCATGGGCCGGGGCGCCGCGCGTCGTCACGACCAGCGTCGGCACGTCGTGGGCGCTGCGCACGAGCACGCTCGACGACGACAGCCGCAGCTGCGAATCGAGCACTACCCGCAGCGGCGAGCGGGGGGCGAGCCCGGGTAGGCGCACGGTGAGCGAGGGGTCGTCGGCGCGGGCGGTGCCGATGCCGACCAGGATCGCGTCGGCATGCGCCCGCCAGAGATGCACCGCGCCGTCGGCGATCGCGCCGGTGATGCGCAGCCGCTCCGTGTCGGAGGCGGCGGCGAACCCGTCCTGCGTGCGCGCGAGCTTGAGGTGGAGATGCGGCCGTCCGAGGGTCACGCGCGTCACGTGCCCGGCATGGTCGCGGCGGGCCTGGCTCCGAAGCAGCCCGGTCTCGACCGGGATGCCGGCGTCCCGCAGGAGCGCGTGGCCGCGGCCCGAGACCCGCGCGTCCGGGTCCTCCATCGCGCTGACCACCCGCGCGATGCCCGCCGTGACGATCGCGTCGGTGCAGGGCGGGGTGCGGCCGTGATGCGAGCAGGGTTCCAGCGTCACGTAGAGCGTCGCGCCGCGGGCGGCGTCGCCGGCATCCGCCAGGGCCAGCGGCTCGCCGTGCGGGCGGCCGCCCGGGGCGGTGACGCCCTGGCCGACGATCCGCTCGGCGCCCGGCTCGCCCGCGACCACCACGGCGCCGACCGAGGGGTTCGGCCAGGTCCGCCCGAGGTTGCGCCGCCCGAGCGCCAGGGCGAGGCGCATGAAGCGCACGTCGGCGATCACGACCGGGACCGCGCCGGGCGCGGCTTGCCCGCCACGACGCCCTCGGGCGGGGCGACCCCGGCCTCTGCGAGCGTTCCGAGCAGGTCCTCGAAGTCCTTGGCCTCGCGGAAGTTCTTGTAGACGGAGGCGAAGCGCACGTAGGCGACATCGTCGAGGCCCTTCAGACCCTCCATCACCAGCTCCCCGATCGCCTCCGAGGTGATCTCGGCCTCGCCGCCGCTCTCGAGCTGGCGAGTGATGCCGCTGACCAGCCGCTCGATCCGCTCGGGGTCGACCGCGCGCTTGCGCAGGGCGACGCCGATCGAGCGCTGGAGCTTGTCCCGCTCGAAGGGGACGCGCTTGCCCGAGCGCTTGAGCACCACGAGCTCGCGCAGCTGCACCCGCTCGAAAGTGGTGAACCGGCCGGCGCAGTCCGGGCAGACCCGGCGGCGGCGGATCGCGGCCCCGTCCTCGCTCGGCCGCGAATCCTTCACCTGCGTCTCGGAGCCGCCGCAATAGGGACACCGCATCGGGCGGACCTTTTCATCGAGCCGGAAAGACGGCTGCCTCTCGCGAAACGAAAACGGCCGCGGATCGTGGCGATCCGCGGCCGTCTCTATCGTGTTGCGGTGCACGCCGGAAGTGAGGTGCCGGCGGCGTTCCGGTCAGCCGTAGATCGGGAACCGGTCGGTGAGCGCGTGGACGCGGGTCTTGACCGAGGCCTCGACCTCCGGATCCCCCGTCTCGCCCTTGGCCGCCAGGCCGTCGAGCACTTCGACGATGAAGCCGCCGATCTGCTTGAACTCGGCGACGCCGAAGCCGCGCGAGGTGCCGGCCGGGGTGCCGAGGCGGATGCCCGACGTGATCGTCGGCTTCTGCGTGTCGAAGGGAACGCCGTTCTTGTTGCAGGTGATGTCGGCCCGCGACAGCGCGGCTTCCGCCGCCTTGCCGGTGAGGCCCTTCCGCTGCAGGTCGACCAGCATCAGGTGGTTGTCGGTGCCGCCCGAAGTGATGTCGTAGCCGCCCGACATCAGCGTGTCGGCCAGCGCCTTGGCGTTCTCGATCACCTGGCGGGCGTAGATCTTGAACTCGGGCTTCAGCGCCTCGCCGAAGGCGACCGCCTTGCCGGCGATGACGTGCATCAGCGGACCGCCCTGGATGCCAGGGAAGATCGCCGAGTTGAACTTCTTGGCCAGCGCCTCGTCGTTCGTCAGGATCATGCCGCCGCGCGGGCCGCGGAGCGTCTTGTGGGTCGTGGTGGTGGCGACGTGCGCGTGCGGGAACGGCGACGGGTGCACGCCGGCGGCGACGAGGCCGGCGAAGTGGGCCATGTCGACGAAGAAGTACGCGCCGACCGCGTCGGCGATCTCACGGAACTTGGCGAAGTCCCAGTGGCGCGGATAACCCGAGCCGCCGGCGATGATCACCTTCGGCTTGTGCTCGTGGGCCAGCGCCTCGACCTGCTCCATGTCGATGCGCTGGTCGTCGCGGCGCACGGTGTAGGAGACAGGCTTGAACCACTTGCCCGACACGTTCGGCGGGGCGCCGTGGGTGAGGTGGCCGCCGGCGGCGAGGTCGAGCCCGAGGAAGGTGTCGCCGGGCTGCATCAGCGCCAGGAACACGCCCTGGTTCGCCTGCGAGCCGGAGTTCGGCTGCACGTTGGCGAAGCCGACGCCGAACAGGCGCTTGGCGCGCTCGATGGCGAGGTTCTCGGCCACGTCCACGAACTGGCAGCCGCCGTAGTAGCGGCGGCCGGGATAGCCCTCCGCGTACTTGTTGGTCAGCACCGAGCCCTGCGCCTCGAGCACGGCGCGCGAGACGATGTTCTCGGAGGCGATCAGCTCGATCTCGTGCTGCTGCCGGCCGAGTTCCTGGTCGACGGCCTTGGCGATCTCAGGGTCCGCGTCGCTCAGCGAGGCCGCGAAGAACGAATTCGAGAAATGCTTGTCGGCAGCGGTACCGGCGCTCATGGATGGCCTCTGTTCTTGTATGCGGGCGAAATCGGCGCGCTCGTCCCGTCGGCGTGCACGGACGAGCCTTCGTAGCCGTCTTCTTTACACACGTGCACGAGACCCGCCAACACAGGCCTTTTTGCCGCGGGGGGCAAGAAAAGTTGAGGTCGGACCGGCCGCGGCACCGGTTGCGCGTCGGAACCATTGCCGGGGGATCGGGCAGCCCTCCAGAAGGCCTGAAGCATAGGAATATTGACGATAATAGGACTTTATGCCATGGCATCTCCTTCGAGGGAGCGCTGTAATGAGCGAGCAACGAGACTGGCATCGGCTCAAGCACAGGGTCGCAGAGATCCGATTGCAGATCGCGATGCTGTCTGCGCTCAGCCATTCCCTCAAAGCCGGCTTTCGACAGGATCAACCTCGCGGCCCAGACGGGTGCTGGATCGGCGGCGCCGGCCAGATCGTATGCACGCGAATAGACAAAACGGGGAATGCAAGGATCGACGCGAAAACCGAGCTTCTCGTCGATGTCGTCAAGGAGGCCGTCTCGATCGTTGGTGAAGGCAGTGGCGCGGCTTACGGTGTTCAAGTGCACACGACGACGGCAGCAATGCTTCGTGATCTCGATATTCCAGGCATCGGTCGACATGGGATTGAGCAAAGCTTCAGTCTTGGAGATACCGTCCGATACGGTTTGGATGGTAGCGTCCGCACCGATGTCGTTCTACGCGATGGTAGAACCGAATCTTCTCCGATCCTGGCAGTATGGGACTTTCAGACAGGAGGTGCTCTCCTGACGCCGTCTCGAATTCGAGAGCTTCGCAGTAGCCTGGGAATTGGCCTGGATGTGCCGATCATCGAAATTCATATCAGTCGCGGCATATCCGTAAAGCATGCCTCGGTATTGTTTTCAAAATTCGTCGCGGCAACACTCGTAAAAATCCAGGAATATTGATTATGACGATGGAAGCTTACGCATTTTGTGCGCGTCCGATCGGCTCGATCGAAGAATGGCAGGCATCGATCGATGCCCTCGGGTTCGATCTGAAATTGAAACCGGCTCGGGATCTCGCATATCATCGAGGACACCTTTCGGCGCTCTGGCGTGGCCGGGAGGCCGGGTTCGAGTTCGGCGCTTGCGCATTCACAGAATTGGCGGAGACCTATGAAGACATCGATCTCGGTGGGCCGTGGCCTTACACCTACGCCTTCAATTTCGCGACCCTGCCGGGCTGCGCCGGCACTTGGTTGGCACTGGCCGCCTGCCTGGCGCTGACCGATGGCATAGCCTTCGACCCACAAGAGGGAAAAATTCTTCGTGCCAGAGAATCCGTGCGCTATGCGCAGGATACCGAAAACGGGGTCGATCAGATCGAATCAGGGCAGGTTGGTCGCACGACATCCTGAGTGCCGAATGTCGAAGGTGCTGACGAGATGGGCGGCATCGAACGACCTGTCCGCCGGACTTCACGCCGATAAGTTGATCTCCACCAGCACGGTCTCGGTCGTGAACTCTGCCGCGTGCCACGCCTCCGGGGGGAAGTGGAACACGCTGCCGGGGCCGAATGCCGCACGGCCCTGCTCGGTCTCCAGGGTGCCGGAGCCGGAGAGCACCTGCACGAACTGCTCGTGGGCGTGGCTGTGCCGCGGGGCCGAGGTGCCGGCGGGGACGACGATCCGCACCAGGCTGGCGCCCGCGCCCGGGATCTTGCGCCTGGCGACGCCGTTGGCGGCGACGCTCGCGTCGCATTCGTCCCAGGCGATCAGGTGGGCGGTCATGGCGGCTCCGTTGCTGGCGTCACGATGCCGCCGAGCCCGCGGCCTATCAAGTCACGAACCGGTCACGGCCAGACCTTGATCGCCACCGGCCGCCGCAGCAGGTCGCGGTCCGAGGTGATGGTGCAGCCCTCGGTCTTCAGCGTGACGTAGGTGAGGATCGCGGTGTCGCCGACGTCGTCGAAGTTGCGGCCCTCGGCGCGGGGGTCGAGGAGGGAGGGGTAGGCGATCAGGCCGCCCGGCGCCGCGCAGGGGTCGTCGTAGAGCGTCGCCCCGGCGACGAGCAGCCGCGGCACGTCCCAGCTGAGCAGGTCGCGCGAGCTCGTCCAGTAGAAGCCGGATTCGGGGAAACTCGCGCCGGCCGGACCGTCGCCTTTCTTGGCCATGTCGCCTTTCTTGGCCATGAAGACCGCGACGAAGGCGCCCGTGCCGCGGTGGCGCACCACGGCGCCGACCGGCGTCGGGAACGGCGCCACCGGCTTGCAGGTCTCGGCCCCCTTCGCTGCGGCCTTCGTGCGGTACGGGTCCGGGAAGGCGGCGGTGAAGCCGGTGCCGGTCCAGGCGCGCCAGCTCGCCGGGTCGGCGGGCGTCGCGGTGCGGAACAGGCAGACGCCGGCCTCCTGGTCGCCGGGACGGTCCCAGCCGGTGGTCGAGACGAAGACATAGCGGAAGCGCCCGTCGGCGAACACGTTCGAGGGGTTGAAGAAGCCGCGGTGGCGCCCCTGGCCGACCTCCTGCCGGAACGGGGCCGCCATCGCCACCGCCGGCGGCGCCCTGCGCAGGAAGCTGCGGCCGCCGTCCGTGGAGGCGGCGGCGGTGATCGTGTTGTACCAGCACGCCTCGTAGCCCTTGGCGGTGCAGCGCCCCGGATGTTCGTTCGCCTGATACTCGTGGTGCACGAGCGCGGCGACCGCCGTGCCGTCCTCGGTCCAGGTGGCGGTGATCCAGGAGCGGTCGTCGTAGAGGGCCGGATCGGCCTTCTCGCCCGAGTCCAGCACCACCTTGCAGTCGAGCTTGAGCCGGTCGAGGTCCGGCCCGCGCAAGGCCCGGTTGCGGTAGTGCATCCCGAACAGGGCGACGGCGCCGGTGGCGTCCCGGAACGCGCGGGCGGAGGCGTCGGGAACGTCGGCGCCGTCGCAGGCGTCGCGCCCGGCCTTGAACACGAGGGATGGTGGCCCGACCAGGGTCAGGCTCGACAGCGGCGGCTCGGCCGCCGCCTGCGCGAGCGTCGGCAGCGACAGGACGGCGAGCACGAGGCGGAGGCGCATGCGGGTGACCAGTGGGTGCGCCCAGGGCGCGCGTAGACGACGTGCGCGGTTGAAGCAGACCGTGCGCGCCTGGACAAACCACCGGAGTTTCTGTTCAGAACCGTTACAGAATGGCTTCCCGCCGGTGCGGGGCGTCCGATCCTCCCCAGCCGAGTGTTCCCTTCCATGTTGATCCTGATCCTCGGGCTGGTGCTGTTCCTCGGCACCCATGCCTTCTCGATGCTGCGCGCCAAGCGCTCGGAGGTCGTCGGCCAGGTCGGCGAGGGCAAGTACAAGCTCGGCTACATGCTCCTGTCCGTCCTCGGCTTGGTGCTGATCGGGGTCGGCTTCCACAATTACCGCGCCGCCGGCTACATCGCGGTTTGGGATCCGCCGGTCTGGACGCGCCACCTGTCCCTGATCCTGGTGCTGCTCGCCTTCATCGTGCTGGCCTCGGCCTACCTGCCGGGTCACATCCGGGCGAAAGCCAAGCACCCGATGCTGCTCGCGGTGAAGATCTGGGCGACCGCGCACCTGCTCGCCAACGGCGACCTCGGCTCGATCCTGCTGTTCGGCTCGTTCCTCGCCTGGGCGGTGGTCGCACGGATCAGCGCCAAGCGCCGGGCACTCACCGCGGGCCAGGTCGTCGCGCAGCACGGGGGCGCCGCGGCGCCTGCGGGCTGGCGCAACGACGCGATCGCGGTGGTCGTCGGCGTCGTCGCCTGGTTCGTGTTCGGCAAGTACCTCCACCCGTTGCTGATCGGCGTCTACGCCTGGCCGGGCCAAGCCTGAGGCCTGCCCGGTCGCCAAACCGGCGCCCGCGTGCTAGGCGCGGGCCGATCGAGACGCTTCAGGTCGTCTGGCTCACGCGCCGGACCGGGATACGATGGCTGAGAACAACGAGTTCATCCGCGAGGTCAACGAGGACTATCGCCGAGACAAGGTCGCCGAGATCTGGCGCCGCTACAGCGGTGTGATCATCGCGGTGGCGATCCTGGTGGTGGCCGGCGTCGGCGGCTGGCGCTACTGGCAGACGGCCCAGCGCAACGCGGCCGAGGCCGCCTCGCAGCAATTCGACGAGGCCAACCGCCTCGCCCGCGACGGCAAGGTCGCGGAGGCCGACAAGGCCTACGAGGCCCTCGGCACGCAGGGGCCGGCTGGCTACCGCCTGCTCGCCCGGTTCCGCTCGGCTGCCGAGACGGCCAAGCGCGACCCGGCCGCGGGCGCTGGCGCCTTCGACGCCATCTCCGGCGACACGGCGCTCGGCGACGGCCTGCGCGACCTGGCCCGGCTTCGTGCCGCGCTGATCCGCCTCGACCTGCCGGACCCGGCGCCGGCGCTGGCGAGCCTGCAGAGCCTGGCCGCCGGCTCGCCCTTCCGCTTCACGGCCCGCGAGATGCTGGGCCTCGCTGCCCTGAAGAGCGGGCAGTACGACGAGGCCGGGCGCTGGTTCGACCAGCTCAACATGGACCCCGAGACGCCGCAGAACCTGCGCCAGCGCATCGAGGTCTACGTCGCACTGGTGGCTGGCGGCCCGGTGACTGTGACAGAGGCGAAGCCAGAGCCCGCCGCGCCCCCGCCGCCGATCACCCGCTGATCGCCCAAGATGCTGGCCCAAAACCTCCGGTGCGACTGGCTCGCACCGGAGGTTTTGGGCATTCTCCAGACTTTCGCCGCCGGGCCGGCCCGGCGGCTCGACCGATCATAGAACGGACCACCCCATGGAACTGCCGACCGTCGCGATCGTCGGACGGCCGAATGTCGGCAAGTCGACCCTGTTCAACCGCCTCGTGGGCAAGAAGCTGGCGCTGGTCGACGACCGCCCCGGCGTCACCCGCGACCGCCGCGAGGGTGACGTCGCCTTCGGCGGCCTGAACTTCCGCATCATCGACACCGCGGGCCTCGAGGAGGCCGATTCGGCGACGCTGCTCGGCCGGATGCGGATGCAGACCGAGGCCGCGATCCTCGAAGCGGACGTGGTGCTGTTCGTCATCGACGCGCGCGCCGGCATCCTGCCCGCCGACCAGCCCTTCGCCGAGTTAGTGCGCCGGGCCGGCTGCAAGGTGATCCTCATCGCCAACAAGGCCGAGGGCGGCGCTGGGATGGCCGGCGCCTACGAGTCGTTCCGCCTCGGCCTCGGCGACCCGATCCCGTTCTCGGCCGAGCACGGCGAGGGCATCGGCGAGCTGCACGAGGCGCTGAAGGAGAACCTGCCGGAAACCGACGAGGACGAGGAGGACGACGACCCGCGCGGCAAGCCGCTCAAGGTCGCCATCGTCGGCCGCCCGAACGCCGGCAAGTCGACGCTGATCAACCGGATGCTCGGCGAGGACCGACTGCTCGTCGGCCCGGAGGCCGGCATCACCCGTGATTCGATCTCGCTCGATTGGGAGTGGCACGGCCGCCGGATCAAGCTGCACGACACCGCCGGCATGCGCCGCCGCGCCCGGATCGAGGACAAGCTCGAGAAGCTCGCGGTGTCGGACGGCATCCGCGCCGTGCGCTTCGCCGAGGTGGTGGTGGTGCTGCTCGACGCCACGATCCCGTTCGAGAAGCAGGACCTTACCATCGTCGACCTCGTCGAGAGCGAGGGCCGCTCCCTGGTGATCGGCCTCAACAAGTGGGACCTCGTCGCCGACCAGCCGGGCCTGCTCAAGACCCTGCGCGAGGATTGCACCCGGCTGCTGCCGCAGGTGCGCGGCGTCGCGGTGGTGCCGCTCTCGGGGCTGGCCGGCGACGGCCTCGACAAGCTGATGCAGGCCGTGATCAAGGCGGCGGATGTCTGGGACACCCGCATCTCGACGTCGCGGATCAACGACTGGCTCTCCGAGGCGACGCAGCGCAACCCGCCGCCGGCGGTGTCGGGCCGGCGCATCAAGATCCGCTACGCCACCCAGGTGAAGAGCCGCCCGCCGCACTTCGCGCTGTTCGGCAACCAGCTCAACGCCCTGCCGAAGAGCTACCAGCGGTACCTCACCAACTCCCTGCGCGAATCGTTCGACCTGCCGGGCACGCCGATCCGCTGGAGCCTGCGGACCTCGTCGAACCCGTTCGACAAGGGTTAGGTCACGCGCCGGTTCTCTTGCGAGAGTGAGAGATGGCACGGCGCAGGCGGTGCATGACCCAGAACGCGCGGTGCCGGTGATGGCGCAGCCATTCCGTCGGCGTCAGTCGCCGGTGAAGGAACACGTGCGAGACGTAGCCCATCCGCGGCCCGGTGTTCTTCTCGCCCTTCGCGAGTTCGATGTCCGGCACGATGTCGCGCTGGAAGCACGTCAGGGTCCGGATGCCCTTGAGGTTCACGTTCATGACGATCGAGCGCGCGTAGTAGCTGAAGCGGTCGTAGAGCAGCACGTCGCGGGTGCGTTCGCTGGACGGGCTCGAGAAGCGTAGCGTCCCGTTCAGGGGGCCGTAGGTCGTCATGACCGCGCGCACGTCGGCGCGGCGCCCGAGATTGATCGAGAGCGACGTGTTCTCGGGGATCGTCGCATAGTGCAGCGGGATGCCGTTCCGCTGCATCGCGAAGGGGCAGGAGCAGTCCGGCATCGCCACCAGCCTGAGGGGCGTGAACAGGCTCGGCAACGCCCGGTAGCGGTGGATGTAGGCCGCGCCGAACCCGCGCCCGCGCACGAAGTCGTAGACCTGCCGGCCGTAGTGGTCGGCGCCGGCGGGCGTCACGTGGGTGCCGTCCTTGAGCCAGAGCGCGCGCTCCTCCGGGCCTGATGCAGCCACGGGCCGGGCGAGATCGAGGATCGGGATGCCGAGGCAGGCCTCGTATTCGTCGAGGAGGCCGGCGACCGTCTCCGACGTGTAGTCGACCCCGCCCTGATACAGATTGAGGAAGGCGACGGGGCGGCCGCGGCGGGCGGTCGCCGCGAGGATCTGGTCGAGGAAGAAGCGTAGCGCGCGGCGGTCGTAGTAGCGCACGTTGCCGGTGAACAATTCCAGCAGGACCCGATCGCAGGCGATCGTGTCGAGGATCTCGTCGATCATGTAGGCGATGGCGTGGACGCTGTGCCCGCCCCAGCCGGATTTCAGGAAGACGAGGTCGGCCCCCTCGGCGGCGGCGCATTCGCCGGCCCGCTCCACGTAGCCGACCTCCTCGGTGACGCTGTAGCCGAGGCAGAGGACGCGCACGGGCGCAACGGGAGCCGCACCGGGCGACGGCACCCTCACGCACCCCGCGTCGTTCGAGACAGCCAATCCACGACGGCGTCGAGGGCTTGGCGGTTGTTTAGGCCGGCTTCCCGTGCCGCCTCGAAGGCGGCGATCTGGCCGTCGGCGCTGGTGCCCTCGGCGGCGATGGTGCGGGCGTGGGCGACCTCGGCCGCGCAGCCTAAAGCCGCCGCATCCTCGGCGACGAGGTCGAGCACCGCCTCCAGCGCGTCGGCGAAGGGCAGGGCCGCCTCGCGCGTCTCGTCGATCAGCTCGGCGCCGACGCCGCTGCGCTGGGTGCGCCACAGGTTCTCGTCGGCGAGCGCCCGCGAGACCCCGTCGAGGCCGGCGTTGAGGTCCGGCCGGCGCACCACGAGGCGCACGAGGCAGCGGAACAGGGCGGCGATGGTCAGCGCGTCGGCGAGTCGGGTGCAGCTGTCGGCGATGCGCAGCTCCAGCGTCGGGAACTTGATCGAGGGCCGCAGCGACCACCACAGGAAGCTCGCATCCTGGATCGACCCCGCCTCGGTCATGATCCGCACGTAGCGCGCGTAGGCGGCGGCGTCGGCGAAGAGTTCGGGCAGGCCGGTGCGCGGCAGCTCGCCGAAGGCGCTGAGGCGATAGGCGGTGAGCCCTGTCGGCTTGCCCTGCCAGAACGGCGAGGAGGCCGAGAGCGCGAACAGCAGCGGCTGGAACGGCAGCAGCCGGTTCATCAGGTCGACGCGCGCCTCCGGGTCCGGCACCTCGACGTGGACGTGCATGCCGCAGATCAGGCTGCGCCGCCCGGCCAAGCCGACGTCGCGCAGGATGCCGCGGTAGCGGTCGCCCTTGGTCGGCAATTGCCGCGACCAGTCGGCCACCGGATGGGTGCCGGCGGCGAAGATCAGAAGCGCGTGCTCGGCGGCGAGGTCCGCGAGCGCCCCACGCTGCCGGGCGAGCGAATCTCTTGCTTCGGCGAAATCGGTGACGGGCGGCGTGCAGACCTCGACCTGGCACTGCAGCAACTCGCGCCCCGCCTCGGGCAGCCGTTCGGCCGCCTCGACATGGAACGGCTTGACCGAGCGCCGCGGCGTGCCGCGCGTCTCCGCGTCGGCCAGGAAGTACTCTTCTTCGATGCCGAAGCGGTAGCTCTCGGTGGTCATCGCATCCCTTCGCGTTCGGCACGTCCGCTGAAACGCGCCGGGTCCGCGAAGGATGCCGTCACCCGCGCAGCGCCCCGCCGACGAGCCAGGCCGGGTCGAACCAGCGGTCGGCGTCGCCGTCGTAGGGGAGGCGGGTCACGTCCCAGTTCTGGATGTACTTGGCGTAGACGTTCCAGACCGCGATGCCGCCGCCGACGAAGACGCGGCGGCCGGGATAGCGCGCCAGCACCGCCTCCGGGTCCTCGTGCGAGCGGATCACGTCGATGGTGCGATCCTCGAACGCGAAGGCCGGCACCGAGGCCACCGTCTTCGGGCCGGCGATCAGCACGTGGCCCATGGTCAGCGCGAAGAATCGCGTCACGTCCTCGACGAAGAGCGGATCGGTGTTGCCCTCCCAGGGGAGCTGGCCGTTCAGCCCGAGCTGGCCGCGCTGGCCGATCGCGCAGATGCAGCGCACGTCGATCATCAGGATATCCGAATGGTGCGGGCGCCGTCCGGACCCGTCAGCGCGTCGCTTGCGGGGTCAGGATGCGGTCGGTCGGGAAGTCGTAGATTGTGCCGGAATCCGTCGATCCGGGGCTCGCCAGCCGGACGAAGTGCGGCGCGAGGTCTTCCGGCGTCCGCAGCGTCTCCGGGTCCTCGCCCGGCATCGCAGCGCGGCGCATGTCGGTGCGCAACGGTCCGGGATTGAGCAGCATCGCCTTGACGGCCGTAGTCGCGTTCTCGGCCGCGTAGGTCCGCACCAGGGCCTCGAGCGCCGCCTTGGACACGGAGTAGGGCCCCCAATAGGCCTTGCACTTGGAAGCCGCCCCGGAGGTGACGAAGATCGCCCGGCCCGCATCCGACATCCGCAGCAGCGGGTCGAGCGAGCGGATCAGCCGCCAGTTCGCGGTGACGTTGACGTCCATCACCTGGCCCCACACCTTGGGGGTGATGTGGCCGATCGGCATGAGGTTGCCGAGGATGCCGGCGTTGCCGACGACGATGTCGAGGCGCTTCCAGCGGTCGTTGATCGCCGCGCCAAGCCGGTCGATGCCGTCGTAGTCGGTGAGGTCGAGGGGTACGAGGGTCGCGCTCGACCCGACCCGGCGGATCGCGTCGTCGAGTTCTTCCAGCGCGCCCTGCGTGCGCGCCACGGCGATGACGTGCGCGCCGGCTTCCGCGAGCGCGAGCGCCGCGGCACGGCCGATCCCGCGGGAGGCGCCGGTGACGACGGCGACGCGGCCGTCGAGGGTCTTGGTTTCGGTCATGTTGTGGACGGTCAATCCGCTTCGGCGAGCATGGCGAGGCGCTTCGGGCCGGCGATGGCCAGGTCCGTCAGGCCGGTCGGGTAGTCGCCGGTGAAGCAATGGTCGGTGTATTGCGGGCAGGCCTCGACGCGCTCGTTCTCCCCCATCGCCCGGTACAGGCCGGGGATCGACAGGAAGGCCAGCGAGTCAGCGCCGATGTAGCGGCGCATGCCCTCCAGGTCGTGGGTGGCGGCAAGCAGCTTCTCGCGCTCGGGCGTGTCGATGCCGTAGAAGTCGGGATAGGTGATCGGCGGGCTCGCGATGCGGAAATGCACCTCCGCCGCGCCGGCCTCGCGCATCATCCGCACGATCTTCACCGAGGTGGTGCCGCGCACCAGGCTGTCGTCGACGAGCACGATGCGCTTGCCCTCGATCGCCGCGCGGTTGGCCGAATGCTTCATCCGCACGCCGAGCTCGCGCACCGATTGCGTCGGCTGGATGAAGGTGCGGCCGACATAGTGGTTGCGGATGATCCCCATCTCGAAGGGGATGCCGGTCTCCTGCGCGAAGCCCAAGGCCGCGGGCACGCCGGAATCCGGCACCGGCACCACCACGTCGGCCGGCACCGCCGCCTCGCGGGCGAGCTCGACGCCGATGTTCTTGCGCACGGCGTAGACGCTCTTGCCGTTCACCACCGAATCCGGCCGGGCGAAGTAGATGTACTCGAAGATGCACGGCCGCATCGGCACCTTGTCGGCGAAGCGGATCGACTCGATGCCGTCCTCGGAGATCACCACGACCTCGCCGTTCTCGACGTCGCGCACGAACTTCGCGCCGATGATGTCGAGCGCGCAGGTCTCGGAGGCCAGCATGTAGCGGCCGTCGAGTTCGCCGAGCACCAGCGGGCGGATGCCGAGCGGGTCGCGGGCGCCGATCAGCTTCTTGTTGGTGAGCGCGACGATGGCGTAGGCGCCCTGGATCGCCTGCAGCGCGTCGATGAAGCGCTCGACGATCCGGGGTTTCCGCGAGCGCGCAGCCAGGTGCAGGATCACCTCGGTGTCGGACGTCGACTGGGTGATCGCGCCGTCGCGCACGAGGTCGCGGCGGATCGAGAGCGCGTTGGTGAGGTTGCCGTTATGCGCCACCGCCAGCCCGCCGCCAGCGAGTTCGGCGAAGAGCGGCTGGACGTTGCGCAGGATGGTGCCGCCGGTGGTCGAGTAGCGCACGTGGCCGATCGCGGCACGGCCCTTCAGCCGCTCGATCGTGCCGCCGTCCGAGAACGAATCGCCGACGAGCCCGGGGCGGCGCTCGGAATGGAAGACCTCGCCGTCGAAGGCGACGATGCCCGCCGCCTCCTGGCCGCGGTGCTGCAGGGCGTGCAGTCCGAGCGCGACGATCGCCGAGGCGTCGGGATGGCCGAAGATGCCGAAGACGCCGCATTCCTCGCGGAGCGTGTCGCCATCGGTCTCGGGATCGAACACGGAATCCACGGTTGCGGCGTGGTGTGACATGGCCTGAGGTCGATCCCTGGTTGCCGTCCGCCGGAATGCCGCAAGGGGCCGCCCGGAGCGGATCCGCGCGGTCGGCCCGCGGCGCCGTCGTCAAGGCGTTATCTGAGCGCTCGCGGCATCGCAACCAAGCCGGATCGAACGCAGGTCAGGGTGACCACGGCGACATAAGCATGCGGAGGCGGCCTCAGCGCCGCGGCGCGGGCACGGCCGGGGTGGTCGGACGCACCACCGGCGTCTCGGTCTCGGCCGGCGCGTCGACCGGCTCGTTCTGCGGGGTGTCGACCTTCGGCTTCTTGAACTGCTTGAGGAAGCCCTCCGGGTTCTCGGGCAGCTGTGCCACGAGCGCGTCGCCGGACTTCTCGAGCATCGGGCGGGTTCGCGCCTCGGCGGCCCAGGTCGGGACCTTGCCCTGGACCAGCCAGGACAGGAACACCCAGCCGATCACGCAGATCAGGAAGCCGCGGGCGGCGCCGAACAGGAAGCCGAGCGAGCGGTCGATCGCGCCGATGCGCGAATCGAGCACCACGTCGGAGATCTTCACGGTGATGATCGAGACGACGATGAGCGTGCCGAGGAAGATCGCCGCGATCGAGGCGACGAGGGCCACGGTGTCGCTGGTCACGTGCTGCTTCACCGTCGGCAGCAGCATCGGATAGAGCGACCACGCCACCGCGGCGGCGGCGACCCAGGCGATGATCGCAAGCACCTCCCGCGTGACGCCGCGGACGGCCGCCAGCAGCGCGGAGATCACGACGATGCCGAGCACCACGAGGTCGAGGACGGAAAACGGCATCTGCGGGTTCGGATCGGATGGGGAGATGCCACGACGAAAGCGATGCGGTCTGCGGCTCCCCTGGGACCGCGCGCGCTTTATATCGCGGTGAAACTCGGCCGTCACCCTCGGCGGCGACCGCCGGCCGCCGGAACCGCCGGTTGCAGACAGGCTTCTGCCCCCTGGTCCAAACCCGCGATCCAGCGCGGATGGTTCGTAGGACCGGACTGGGTCGGCCGTTTAATCCTCGTCTTCGTCGTGGGCCGCATGGCGGCGCTTGCCTGAGCCGACCCGTCGCGGCCCGTTGGCGGCGATTCCGGCCACGAGGTCGGCGATGTGGCGCAGCGACTCCGTCGCGAACGCCCGATCCACCGTCTCGCCGCGCCCCTGCGGGGTCATCGCCTTCGCGAAGCCGAGCTTCTGCGCCTCCTTGAGGCGTGCGCCGGCCTGCGCCACCGGCCGGATCGCGCCCGATAGGCCGATCTCGCCGAAATACACCGTCTCCGGCGGCAGCACCGCGCTCGACAGGGACGAGACGAGGGCTGCCGCGACCGCCAGGTCCGCCGCAGGCTCGGAGATGCGCAGGCCCCCGGCGACGTTGAGGTAGACGTCGTGCGTGCCCAGCCGGATGCCGCCATGGGCTTCCAGCACCGCGAGCACCATCGAGAGCCGGTTCGGGTCCCAGCCGACGACGGCCCGGCGCGGCATGCCGAGCGACGAGGGCGCGACCAGCGCCTGGATCTCCACGAGCAGGGGGCGCGTGCCCTCCATTCCGGCGAAGACCGCGGTGCCGGCGGCCTGGTGGTCTCGGCCGGCCAGGAACAGGGCGGAGGGGTTCGGCACCTCGGCCAAGCCCATGTCGGTCATCTCGAACACGCCGATCTCGTCGGTCGGCCCGAAGCGGTTCTTCACCGCCCGCAGGATGCGGAAGTGGTGGCCCTGGTCTCCCTCGAACGAGGCGACGGCGTCGACCATGTGCTCCACCACGCGCGGGCCGGCGATCTGCCCGTCCTTGGTGACGTGGCCGACGAGGATCACGGCCGTGCCCTTGGTCTTGGCGAAGCGGATGAGGGATTGCGCCGAGGAGCGCACCTGCGTGACCGTGCCGGGCGCCGACTCGACGGTCTCGGTCCACATGGTCTGGATCGAGTCGATGATCGCGAGCGCGGGCGGGCGCCCCTGCGACAGGGTCTCGACGATGTCCTCGACGTTGGTCTCGGCGGCCAGCTCCACCGGGTGGCCCGACAGCCCGAGGCGTTCGGCGCGTAGGCGCACCTGCCCCACCGCCTCCTCGCCGGAGATGTAGGCGACGCGCTCGCCGGTCTTGGCCATGGCGGCCGAGGCCTGCATCAGCAGGGTCGACTTGCCGATGCCGGGATCGCCGCCGAGCAGGATCACCGAGCCGCGCACGAAGCCGCCGCCGGTGACGCGGTCGAGCTCGCCGATGCCGGACGGGATGCGCGGCGCCTCGCGGGCCTCGCCGGTCAGGCCTTCGAGGGGGAACACGCGCCCGCGGGCGCGGCCGGGCCGGGTCGCGGCCGGTCCCGATTGCGGGCCGGAGCCGCCGGGCGTCTCCTCGACGATCGTGTTCCAGCCGTTGCAGGCCTCGCAGCGCCCGCGCCAGCGGTTGTAGACCGCGCCGCAGGCCTGGCAGATGAAGGTCTGGTGGATCTTTGCCATGCGCTCGCGACGAATCAGCGGGTCCGACTCCGTGGCGGAGGACGGCGTCAGCCCCCGATATACGTGCGAACGTAACGGGAACCCAGCCCCGTCAGGATCTCGTAGCCGATCGTGCCCGCGGCTTGTCCGACCGTATCGACGTCGAGCGCGTCGCCGATCAGCGTGGAGACGCCGCCGCGCGCGGCCTCGGGCGCCTCGGTGACGTCGAGGATGATCAGGTCCATCGAGACGAGGCCGAGGATCGGGCAGGGGATGCCGGAAACGAGCGCATGGCCGCGGCCGCTCGCGGCGCGGGGATAGCCGTCGGCGTAGCCGAGCGAGAGCGTCGCGAGGCGCCGGGGGGCGGGCGCGGTCCACCGCCCGTTGTAGCCGGCCTGCGCGCCGGCCTCGACGTGGCGGATCTGCAGGATCGTCGCCTCCAGCCGCACCACCGGCCGCATCGGGTTGGCGGCGCGATAGGGCGTCGGGTTGCCGCCGAACAGCGCGTAGCCCGGGCGCAGCAGGTCGTGATGCGTCGCCCCGTCGAGGAAGACGCCCGACGAGTTCGCGAGCGATCCGGGAATGCCGGGGAACGCCGCGCGCACGCGTGCGAAGTCGGCGATCTGCCGGGCGTTGACGGGTTCCCCGGGCAGCTCGGCGCTGATGAGGTGGCTCATCATCAGGTCGATTCCGGCGGCCGCGATCCGCGGGTCGCCAGCGAGCGCCAACGCGTCCGGGACGGAGAGCCCGAGGCGGTTCATGCCGGTGTCGACGTGCAGCGCGGCGGCCCGCGTCCCGCCTCCGAAGGCGGCCCAATCGGACAGCTCCTGCACCGAGCCGAGCACCGGGCGCAGGTCCAGTGCCGCATAGGCCGGCATCGCGCCGGGCAGCAGCCCGTTCAGGACGTAGATCGCAGCCTCCGGCAGCGCATCCCGCACCCGTGCGGCCTCGCCGAGATGCGCGACGAAGAACGTGCGGCAGCCGGCCGTCCACAGCGCCCGCACGACGGCGTCGGAGCCGCAGCCGTAGGCGTCGGCCTTCACCACCGCGGCGCAGGCGCGGCCCGGCGCCTCGGCCGCGAGCCGCCGCCAGTTCTCCGCGACGGCGCCGAGATCGACGGTGAGGCGGGCGCCGTGCCCGGTGGCATCTGTCACGGTGCTGTCTCGGGAAATCGTCGGGCTCCGAGGTTTTCGCCAAGCGTGCGGTCGATTCGCCATGCGTGCGGGCGACCCGCAAGGCATGCCATTAACGCGCCAGCGGCCGGAAGGCACGGCGCCTGCAAGGCCTGGGCTCCCGCCGACGCCGGAGCCGTCGGCGCGTCGAAGGCCCGCGAGGAAGGATCACCGAGAATGGCGTTCGCCTGCACGATCCCGGCGATTCCCACCGTCCAGCAGGACGATGCGACGCTTCGCATCACCCGGTGGGACTTCGCCCCCGGCGCGGTGACCGGCTGGCACGAGCACGGTTGGCCCTACTTCGTGGTGATGCTGGTGGCCGGGACGCTCCGGGTCCACGACGGCGAGAAGGTCGGCGAGACCGCGCTCGCCGCGGGGCAGGCCTACAGTCGCCCGGCCGGCATCCGCCACGACGTGATGAACGGCTCGGACCATCCGATCGCCTTCGTCGAGATCGAGGTGAAGCAGCCCGGTGCGCTGGTGACGCTGTAGCGCCGGCGCCTACGAGACCTCGGGTTCGGGCGGCCACGCGATCGCGCGGGTCATGATCGCCTCGTAGGGATACGGGCACGCGGTGGGGAACACCGACTCGTCGAGGCCGGTCTCGCCTGCGGCCTCGATCCGAGCCCGGCGGTAGGCGCGAGCCAGGAATTGCGGAAGCAGCGGCACGAGGCTCGGGCTGTCCTCGATCCGTTCGGCGACCGAGAGGCGCTGCGTCTTGATCGAGGTGGCCCAGCCGCGCGTGCGCCGCTGGGGCTGGTGATCCCATTTCAGCAGGTGAAGCAGGATCACGCGCAGGGCGCTCGTCAGGGCATGGTGTTCCGTGCGGGACAAGGCTTCGATCTCATCGGCGAGATGCGCGAGATCGAGGCGATCCCAGGTGCCCGCGCGCAGGTGCGCGGCCTGCTCCAGCGACCAGGCCGCGAGGTCGGCCTCGTATGCCGTTCCGGATCTCGGGCTCTCCACGCGTCTCGGCGCCGCCACGGTCGTCCTCCTCCATTCGCGCGGTCACAGCCTATCACATCTGGTCCGGCAGCCGGTCGCTCTGGGCGAGGTTCGAGAACCGGGTGATGTTGGCGTCGAACTGCAGCTCCACCGTGCCAGTCGGGCCGTGGCGCTGCTTGCCGAGGATGACCTCGGCCTTGCCGTGGACGCGGTTCATCTCCGCCTCCCAGGCGAAGAACTCCTCGGTGCCCTCGCGGGGCTTCTTGTTGTTGACGTAGTATTCCTCGCGGAACACGAACATTACCACGTCGGCGTCCTGCTCGATCGAGCCCGATTCGCGCAGGTCCGAGAGCTGCGGGCGCTTGTCGTCGCGGTTCTCGACCTGGCGCGACAGCTGCGACAGCGCGATGATCGGCACCGATAGCTCCTTGGCCAGCGCCTTCATGCCGGTGGTGATCTCGGTCATCTCCTGCACGCGGTTGTCCGAGCGCTTGCCGGAGCCGGCGAGCAGCTGCAGGTAGTCGACGATCAGCACGTCGAGGCCCTTCTGGCGCTTGAGGCGCCGGGCGCGGGCGGCGAGCTGCGCGATCGAGATGCCGCCGGACTGGTCGATGTAGAACGGGATCGTCTGCATGTCGCGGGCGGCGTCGGTGATCTTGTAGAAGTCCTCCGGCCGGATGTCGCCGCGGCGGATCTTGTAGGAGGGCACGCCCGACTGCTCGGCGATGATGCGGGTGGCGAGCTGCTCGGCCGACATCTCGAGCGAGAAGAACCCGACGATGCCGCCGTTCTTGGTCTTGATCGTGCCGTCGGCCTGCTTCTCGCCCTGGTAGGCCTTTGCGATGTTGAAGGCGATGTTGGTCACGAGCGAGGTCTTGCCCATGGCCGGACGGCCGGCGAGGATGATCAGGTCGGAGGATTGCAGTCCGCCCATCTTGGCGTCGAGGTCGGAGAGCCCCGTGGCCAGCCCCGAGAGCTTGCCCTCGCGCTGGTAGGCCTTGGCCGCCATGTCGACGGCGGTGGTCAGCGCGTCCGAGAACTTCTGGAAGCCGCCGCTGTACCGGCCGGCTTCCGCCAGCTCGTAGAGCCGCCGCTCCGTTTCCTCGATCTGGTCGCGCGGCGCCTGCTCGACGGGCGCCTCGTAGGCGCCGTTGACGAGGTCCTCGCCGATGGTGATCAGCCGGCGGCGGATGGCGAGGTCGTAGATCGTGCGGCCGTACTCGCCGGCGTTGATGACGGTGGTGGCGTCGGCGGCGAGCCGCGCGAGGTACTGCATCACCGTCTGGCCGCCGAAGTCGGCGTCGCCGAGATAGGTCTTCAGGGTGATCGGGGTCGCGAGCTTGCCCGCCTTGATCAGCGAGGTCGCCACCTGGAAGATCTGCTGGTGGGCGTCTTCCATGAAGTGCTCGGGCAGCAGGAAGTCCGAGACGCGGTAGTAGGCGTCGTTGTTCACCAGCATCGCGCCGAGCAGCGCCTGCTCCGCGTCGATATTGTGCGGCGCGACGCGGTACTCCGCCTGCACGGCTTCGAGCTTGGCCGCTAGGGCATTGGGCAGGGCCATCGGCGGTCGCTCCGAATCGATGCGGGCCGGGCCGGCCCCGCATCCCGAACAAGATCCGACGACCATGGCACCAGTAGGGTTGACCGATGCTTAGCCGCCGACGTCCGCGTCACGGTAGCCCGGAACGCGAGGACGCCCGCCCCTCGGTTCGAGGAACGGGCGTCCATCTTGGAACAAACGATGAACGCGTCAACCCTCTCGGGGCGCCGTCCCCGCTGTCACCGCCATCCACAGCCCTCCGTCTCCATCGCAGGAGGCGGGAGGGCGGCGCGATCAGCCGCGGTCGTCGGCGCCTTCGCCGGCCTCGGCCAGCGCCATGCCGACTTCCAGGCCGAGGTCGTCGAGGTTGAACGCCTCGCGCTCGGTGACCGACTCGCCGCGGGCCTGACGCTCGGCCTCCTCGGGGCTGCGGGCGACGTTGACGGTGACCTTCACGTCGACCTCGGGGTGCAGCACCACCGGGACCACGTGCAGGCCGAGCGTCTTGATCGGCTGGTTCAGGGTGAACTGGCCGCGCTCGACGGTGAAGCCGTCCTTGGTCACGACCTCGGCGAGGTCGCGGGTGGAGACCGAGCCGTAGAGCACGCCGGACTCGCCCGACTGGCGGATGAGCACGAAGGTCTGGCCGTCGAGCTTCTCGGCGACGGCCTCGGCGTCCTTCTTGCGGTCGAGGTTCTTCGCCTCGAGCTGGGCGCGCTGGGTCTCGAAGTGCTTCTTGTTGCCTTCCGTCGCGCGCAGCGCCTTGCCGCGGGCGAGGAGGAAGTTGCGGGCGAAGCCCGGCTTCACGTTCACGGTCTCGCCCATCTGGCCGAGCTTGGCGACGCGCTCAAGCAGGATCACTTCCATGGTTTTCGTCCTTCTCTCAGTGGGGCCGCCGCTGCGGGCCGGCCGGGGTCTCAAGGGGCCGCGCCGTCGGGTCGACGGCGGCGGTTGAGCGCGGTGTCGGCGAGGCCGAACAGGGTGAGCACGATCAGGGCGATGCCCTGCGTGAAGAACAGGATCAGGTAGAGGCCGAACAGCATCATGCCGCGGGCGGGCCGGCCGCGGCTGCGGTCGTGGAAGGCGGCGAGCCCCTGCAGCGCGAAGACCGCGCTCACCGAACCGACGAGTGCGGTGCCGAGGACGCCCGCGTAGCCCGGCGCGAAGGCGAGGACCGCCGCCACCGCCAGCAGCCCGAGCATGGTGCGCGGCATGATGGTCGCAGGGATGTCCGGCCAGGGCCGCGGCAGGCGGCCCGAGAGCTGGACGATGCGGGCGGAGGCCCAGAGATAGAAGGTCAGGAGCAGGGCGAGACCGTTCGCGGCGAAGGCCGGCACGGTGCGGGCCAGCGCGTCGACCAGCTCGGCATGGGCTTCCGCGGCCGCGGGCGCGGCGTCGGCGGTCTCGCCGGGCTTGCCAGCTTCGGCCTTGTCGGCGGTGGCCGTGTCGGCGCCCGGCTTGTCCGTACCGGGTTTGGCCGGGGCGCTCGGCAGGTCGCGCATTTGCGCACGGACGATCGTTCCGGCCAAGCCCTTGAGCTGACCCTCGAACGCCTCGTGGCTCGGCGCCGACATCACGGCGATGGCGATGAAGGCGAGCGCCGCCGTCGCCCCGGTCCAGCCGAGCAGGCGCCCGGTCGGATACCATTCGAGGGTGCCGTCGGCGTTCGGTCGGCCGAGCAGGGCGAGGTAGGCCAGCCACCAGGCCGGCACCGCGAGGTAGGCCGCAAAGCCCAGGCCGAGATAAGGGGAGACGACGAGCGCCAGCGCGAGGCTGCCGGAGGCGGCCGCCGCGAGCGCGGCGCGCGAATTCCAGCCGAGACCCACGATGAGGATCGGCAGGGGCGCCAGGAGGTAGAGGACGATCGCGAGCGGGGTGGCCTTCAGCAGCATTCCGAACAGGAGTGCCGAGACGAGGCCCGCGCCGATACCGATGCCGAGGTTCTGAACCATGAAATCCGCTGTCCCGCCGCCGCGCTCGAAATGCGGGCGGGGTTAGAGGCAGGAAGCGACCCAACGATCGGGCGGCGGGGATGTCCGCCGCCCGGGAATCGAGGCCGCCGGCTCCGAAGACCGGACCGGCGACCTCCGCGAAAAGCCTACTTGATGACGTAGGGGAGCAGGCCGAGGAAGCGCGAGCGCTTGATCGCCTGGGCGAGCTCGCGCTGCTTCTTGGCCGAGACCGCGGTGATGCGGGACGGGACGATCTTGCCGCGCTCCGAGACGTAACGCGACAGCAGCTTCACGTCCTTGTAGTCGATCTTCGGCGCGTTGGCGCCGGAGAAGGGGCAGGTCTTGCGACGACGGAAGAACGGACGACGGCCACCGCCGCCGGCGGCTCCACCAGCACTTGCACCGAATGCCATGGCTTAGTTCTCCCCGCCGAAGTTGCGCTCGGGCCGGTCGCCGCGATCGCCGCGATCCCCACGGTCGCGGTCGCCGCCGAAGCCGCCGCCGCCACCACCGAAGCCCTCGTCGTCGCGACGACGGCCGCGCTCACGATCCTTGCGGTCGTCGCGGTCGCGCTTCTGCATCATCGCGGACGGCTCGTGCTCGAGCTCTTCCACGCGGATGGTCATGAAGCGGAGCACGTCTTCCGAGATCTGCATCTGGCGCTCCATCTCGGCCATGGCGGCCGGGGGGGCGTCGATGTTGAGCAAGGTGAAGTGCGCCTTGCGGTTCTTCTTGATCCGGTAGGCGAGGGACTTGACGCCCCACATCTCGATCTTCTCGAAACGTCCGCCGTTCTGTTCGATGACGCCCTTGTAGGTCTCGATCATCGTCTCGACCTGCTGGGACGTCACGTCCTGGCGTGCCAGGAATACGTGCTCGTAGAGAGGCATTACGGGCCCTTCAGCTTGAATGAGGCCCGGACATGCAGATGCACGATGAGTTCCGGGCCGGTTCGGTTCGCGAGATCGCCCGGCGCCAAGCCCTCCGAGCCGTTTAAGGGGCCCGAGCGGTTGATCGAAGGCGGAGACACGGGACGACGGCTCGTTCGGATGTCGCCCGAGGCGACGCGAAGAAAGCCTGTGCCGCGAACGGCACCGTCCGTTCAGCCCCCAGCCGGAGCGAACGCGAAGGGGGCCGATAGTCGGTTTCGCCGAAAATCGCAAGGCCCGCCCGCAAGGCCGGATCGAGAAGGCGCACCCGCCGGGTCGCACGGATGCCTGCCCGGTAGCGATCGCGCCGCGCGAAGCGCTTCGGCACGGCGACAGTGATTTATCAGTCGCAAAAATCGAAATGGTGACAGACCGTTAGGCCCGGTTCCCTGTGGCCGGGCATCGCCGCGAAAAAATTCTTCCGAACTATCGGTGTCGCGCAACGTTCCTGATCCACATCGATCAAATAAAGGATACATCTGATGCGTAAGACCCTCATCTCCGCCACGGCTCTCGTGCTCGCGCTGTCGGGCGCAGCGTTCGCGCAGTCCGCCACCGGCAACATGAACAACCCCGGCAGCGTGAAGAGCAACTCCGAGAAGGCGATGGAGAAGGGCGGCACCGTGCGCGGCGACATGCCGGCCACCACCGGCACCGCTCCGGGCGCCGCCACCACGATGCCGGCCGCCCGCGAGGACGGCACCCGCACGGTTCCGGGCAACGCCGGCGCCAACCCGGTTCGCTAAGCTCTGCATACCGCCGAGTCTTTCGGCATCTTCGGAAAGGCCGGGCGTATCGCGCCCGGCCTTTTCGCGTTCGAGGGCGCCTTCGAGGGAGGGCGCGACGATCCGCCGGCGGGCGCATCCGCCTTCGAAGCCCCGGCGATGCGGCGGATTTTCCGCTCCGGCGAGGCGCCACGGCGGCGCGATCTGGGCTATGGACGACGCGTCCAACCCGAAGCCCTCTGATAAAGGTCGGCGCATGTCGGCACAGCCTCTCCGCCTCGGCGTGAACATCGACCACGTCGCCACCGTCCGCAACGCCCGCGGCGGGGCCTATCCCGATCCGGTGAAGGCCGCGCATCTGGCGGTGGAAGCCGGTGCCGACGGGATCACCGCGCATCTGCGCGAGGACCGGCGGCACATCCGCGACGCCGACATGGAAGCGCTCGCCCGCACGCTCACGGTGCCGCTCAACTTCGAGATGGCCGCCACCGACGAGATGGTGGCGCTGGCGTTCAAGCTGAAGCCGCACGCCGCCTGCCTCGTCCCGGAGAAGCGCGAGGAGCGCACCACCGAGGGCGGCCTCGACATCGTCGGCGGGCGCGCGCACCTGGCGCCCCGCATCCGGGCGCTGGCCGAGGCCGGCATCCGCGTCTCGCTGTTCGTCGAGCCCGACCCGGCCGTGATGGAGGCGGCCCACGCGCTGGGCGCGCCGGTGGTCGAGCTTCACACCGGCAGCTACTGCGAGGCCGCGATCGCGGGAGACGCGGCGGCCACGGCGCACGAGCACGACCGGATCGTCCGCGCGGCCGCGCACGGGCAGGGTCTCGGTCTCGAGATCCATGCCGGACACGGGCTCACCACCGGCAGCGTCGGGCCGATCGCGCAGATCCCGCAGATCCGCGAGCTCAACATCGGCCACGCCCTCATCGCCGACGCGATCTTCGTCGGGCTGCCCCAGGCGATCCGCGACATGCGCACCGCGATGGATGAGGCCCGCGCCGGAGGCCGGGGCCAATGATCCTCGGGATCGGTTCCGACCTCTGCGACATCCGCCGGATCGAGCGCTCGCTGGAGCGCTTCGGCGAGCGCTTCACCCACCGGGTGTTCACCGACGGCGAGCGCGCCCGGTGCGACCGCAAGGCCGCTCGCGCGCCCTCTTACGCCCGGCGCTTCGCCGCCAAGGAGGCCTGCGCCAAGGCGCTCGGCACCGGCCTCGCCAACGGCGTGTTCTGGCGCGACATGGAGGTGGTGAACCTCCCCAGCGGTCAGCCGACCCTCCGCCTCACCGGGGGTGCCCAGGAGCGGCTCGCCGCGATGCTTCCGGCCGGCCACGGGGCCAAGGTCCACGTCACGCTCACCGACGATCCGCCGATGGCACAAGCTTTCGTGATCATCGAGGCCGTGCCGGAGGGCACCGGACGGGATTGACGCGCGATCCCGGCGCGTTGCGGGGGAACCCGGCTTGGTCTAGACCGCCGCGACGCAACGGACACGGGTGGGGCGCCGCGGGCGGCGCCCGCGCGGGCCGTCGGCCTCGTCCCGGACGGATCGCCAGACGGATCGACAGATGGAACGCGCGCGCTTGGATCGGGACGGAAAGCACGAAGTCCGCACGCAGCCGGGCACCTGGGCCAGCATCCGCGAGACGCTGAAGGTCGGGATCCAGGCGCTGCTGATCGCGCTCGTGGTGCGCACGCTCCTGTTCCAGCCGTTCAACATCCCCTCCGGCTCGCTGATCCCGACGCTGCTGATCGGCGACTACCTGTTCGTGTCGAAGTACTCCTACGGCTACTCGAAGTACTCCCTGCCGTTAAGCGAGTACCTTCCGATCAAGTCGGGAGGGCGCGTCTGGGCGGCCGAGCCCAAGCGCGGCGACATCGCGGTGTTCAAGCTGCCCAAGGACAACGCCACCGACTACATCAAGCGGGTGATCGGCCTGCCCGGCGACAAGATCCAGATGATCGACGGCGTGCTCAACATCAACGGCAAGCCGGTCAAGCGCGAGCGCATCGCCGACTACGAGACCATCGACCCCTACGGCCAGGCGACGAAGGTGCCGCAGTACAACGAGACGCTGCCGAACGGCGTCGTGCACCACACGATCGAGCGCGACGGCGACAACGGGTTCTGGGACAAGACCGAACTCTACACCGTGCCGCCGGGCCACTTCTTCATGATGGGCGACAACCGCGACAACTCGACCGATTCGCGCGACCTCGCCAACGTCGGCTACGTGCCGTTCGAGAACTTCGTCGGCCGCGCCGAGATGATCTTCTTCTCGATCGACGAGGGCACGCCCGCCTGGCAGATATGGAACTGGCCGGCCCACGTGCGCTGGGGCCGCCTGTTCTCGACGATCCACTGACCTCCGCCTTGGCCGACGAGGCGCGCCCCTCCGCCCGCGCCCGGCGCAAGGCGCGGCCCAAGCCCGACCTGTCGGCGCTGGAGGCGCGGATCGGGCACAGCTTCGCCGACCCGTCGCTGCTCGCCCGCGCGGTGACGCATGTCAGCAAGGCGGCCGGCCGCGTCGGCAGCTACCAGCGCCTCGAGTTCCTCGGCGACCGCGTCCTCGGCCTCGCCATCGCCGACAGGCTCTACGCCGCCTTCCCGGAGTCCGACGAGGGCGACCTTTCGCGGCGCCTCGCGGGCCTGGTTCGGCGCGAGACCTGCGCCGCCGTCGCCACCGCCTGGGACGTCGGCCCCCACCTCGTCCTCGGGCAGGGCGAGGTTTTGGGCGGCGGGCGCCGCAACCAGACGATCCTGGCCGACGTGTGCGAATCCATCCTCGGCGCGGTCTACATGGATGCCGGCTACGAGGCCGCCCGGGCGCTTATCGAATCCGCCTTCCGCCCGGCCGAGCCGACCGGCGCGCCCCGCGGCCGCGACGCGAAGTCGGCGCTGCAGGAATGGGCGATGGGCCGCGGCCTCGCGATCCCGGTCTACGAGGTCGTCGAGCGCTCCGGCCCCGACCACGCCCCGCATTTCCGCATCGCCGCCCGCGTCGCCGGGCTGGAGGCGGGGATCGGGGAGGGGCCTTCGAAGCGCCTCGCCGAGCAGGACGCCGCCCGCGCCGTGCTGGGCCGCGAGGGCATCGTCGAGGGTGGCGGCCCCGGCGGACACGAAGCAGGGAACGGGGTCGGCGAGCGGCCGAGCGAGGACCGAACATGAGCGCGATGGCCCAAGAAGAGCCCCAGGACGACCCGCAGGACGATTCCGAGGACGCGTTCGAGGCGGCGGCGGAGCGGGCGCCCCCGAGCCTGCTGCCGGGCACGCCCACCGATGCCAAGGCCGGCTTCGTCGCCCTGATCGGCGTGCCCAACGCCGGCAAGTCGACGCTCCTGAACAGCCTCGTCGGCACCAAGGTCTCGATCGTCTCGCGCAAGGTCCAGACCACGCGGGCGCTGGTGCGCGGCATCCTGATCGAGGGCTCGGCCCAGGTGGTGCTCGTCGACACGCCCGGCATCTTCCAGCCGAAGCGCAGGCTCGACCGGGCGATGGTCCACTCCGCCTGGAGCGGGGCGGCCGACGCCGACGCGGTCTGCCTGCTGGTCGACGCCCGCAAGGGGATCGACGAGGAGCTGGAGACGATCCTGGCGCGCCTGCCGGACGTGCGCCGGCACAAGATCCTGATCCTCAACAAGATCGACCTCATCCTGCGCGAGAAGCTGCTCGCGCTGGCCGAGGAGCTGAACAAGCGCATCCCCTTCGCCGACACCTTCATGATCTCGGCGCTGAACGGCGACGGCATCGCCACGCTGAAGCAAGCTCTGGCCAAGCTGATGCCGGCCGGCCCCTGGCTTTACCCAGAGGATCAGGTCTCGGACGCGCCGATCCGCATGCTCGCTTCGGAAATCACCCGCGAAAAGCTCTACGACCGTTTGCACGAGGAGCTGCCCTACCGCTCCACCGTCGAGACCGATCAGTGGCAGGTGCGCAAGGACGGCTCGGTGCGCATCGAGCAGACCATCTTCGTCGAGCGCGAGAGCCAGCGCTCGATCGTGCTCGGCAAGGACGGCCAGACCATCAAGGCGATCGGCACGGCGGCCCGCCGCGAGATCGCCGAGGTGGCCGAGACCACGGTGCATCTGTTTCTGCATGTGAAGGTGCGCGAGAACTGGGCCGACGACCCGGCCCGCTACCGCGAGATGGGCCTGGAATTCCCGCGCGGCTGATTCTTTTCTGCGCGCGCCTTTTCGAATCGCGCGAAACGGCGTGTTGATGCGTCGGGCTCTCCGTGCCGACCCGGCGGTGAGCGGATTCCGCGACGACGACCCGACCGCCTATCCCGAGCCGTTCCCGCGCGGAGCGGCCGCATCGCGGCGTCGCCCGCATCCCCTATGGCCTCTTCAGTCGACCGACACCGAAATCCGCGACACCGAAATCCACGATACCCATGTCCGACACGTCCCTATCCGATGCCGTCTACGGCCTGCCGCCCGCGGAGCTCGCCGACGTTCCGCCCGGCGCCGTCCAGGTCTCGCCCCTCGTTCCCGGATCGGCCCGGCTGGAGGATTGCGCTGACCTGAGCCTCGCGCGGGTCTGGATGCTCGCGCCGCCCGGGACCGTGGAGCGCCGCTTCGTCCTGGCGCAGGCGCTTCGCGCGCTCCGGCCCGGCGGCGACCTCCTGGCGCTGGCGCCGAAGGATCGCGGCGGGGCGCGGCTCGCGCGTGAACTTTCCGACCTCGGCTGCGGCAGCGCCGAGGAGGCCAGGCGCCACCACCGGATCTGCCGCGTCGTCCGGCCCGAGGGCGCGTTGCCGCTGGACGCGGCGCTCTCCGAGGGCGCACCGCGCCACATCGACAACCTCGCGCTGTGCACGCAGCCCGGCATCTTCTCGTGGGACCGGCTCGATCCCGGCAGCGCGCTGCTGCTCGCGACGCTGCCCGCGCTGAAGGGCGCCGGCGCCGACCTCGGCTGCGGCCTCGGCATCCTGGCGCGCGCGGTGCTGGCCTCACCCGCCGTCACCGCGCTGACGTTGGTCGACGTCGACCGCCGCGCCGTCGAGATGGCACGCCGCAACGTCGGCGACCCGCGTAGCAGTATCCGCTGGGCCGACATCCGCGCCGCCGACCTGGGCCTGACGCGCCTCGACTTCGTGGTGACGAACCCGCCTTTCCACGATGGCGGCACCGAGGACCAGAAGCTCGGCCAGGTCTTCATCCGCCGCGCCGCGGAGGCGCTTCGCCCCGGCGGCAGCCTGTGGCTGACGGCCAACGCGCACCTGCCCTACGAGCGCGTGCTCGCCGAGGCCTTCAAGGCGGTGACGGTGAAGGCGTCGGCCCACGGCTACAAGGTGTTCGAGGCGCGCAAGTGAGTCGGATTCGTCTGAGTCGGGGGCTTCGATGAGCAAGGTCCCGACCGCCCGGCTCGACAAGCTGCTGGCCAACCTCGGCTACGGCTCGCGCCGCGAGATCGCGGGCTTGGCGCGGGCCGGCCGCATCGTCCTCGACGGCGCGTCCCTCGACGACGCGGGCGCCCGCATCGCCGTGACCCCGGATCTGCCCGCACGCCTGACCGTCGACGGCGAAGGCATCGACCCGCCGCCCGGCCTCGCGCTGATGCTGCACAAGCCGCTGGGCGTGACCTGTTCGCACAAGGAGGCCGGCCCGCTGGTCTACGGGCTGCTGCCCGAGCGCTGGCGCCGCCGCGACCCGGCGCTGTCCACCGTCGGCCGCCTCGACAAGGAAACCTCCGGCCTGCTGCTCCTGACCGACGACGGCGCGCTGCTGCACCGGATCATCGCGCCCAAGGCCAACGTCGCCAAGCGCTACCGCGTCACGCTGGATCGCCCGCTCCGGGGCGACGAAGGCGCGATCCTCGCCGCCGGCACCCTGACGCTGGAGGACGACGACAAGCCGCTCCTCCCCGTGGGATTCTCCGCCGACGACGCGACCCACGCCACCGTGACCCTGCACGAGGGCCGCTACCATCAGGTCCGCCGCATGTTCGCGGCGATGAGCAACCACGTCACGGCCCTCCACCGCGACCGCGTCGGCGGGCTCGACCTGCCGGCCGACCTGCCGGCGGGGGCGTATCGGGTGATGGATTCGCTCGCGATCGCAGTGGTCTTCGCGGTGGCGGAGTAAGCCCGGCGGTCGGTCCCCCGCGCCCGCCTGCGGATGCGTGGTCCATCTTGTCGCAGGCGCCGACGATGCGACGGCGTCGATCGACGATGAAAACGCTTCGAAAGGTATCTAGACCTAAGGTGGTCGCCGAGAGGCCGAGGTACGCGTCGATGCAATCCTACGATATCGGCGAGGGCTTACAGCCGGACATCGTCGAGCGTGAAATCGCGGCGGGAAGCCGCCGCCTCGCCTTCGCGCGGCCGATCGAGACGTTGTTCGAGCGGAACGGCCGGGAGGCCCGCGCCCGCGTCATGACGATCACGACCCTCGTCGGGGTGCTGGTCTACGACCTGTTCCTCGTGCTGGACCAGATCCTCCTGCCCGACGTCTTCGCGATGATGGTCGTCGCCCGGATCGGGATCTTCACGCCGTTCGCGCTCGGAATGCTGTGGATCGCACGCCGGCACCCGACCCGGTTTCGGATGGAAGGCAGCTCGGTGGTCTGCGGCCTGCTCTCCCTGCTGTTGCCGACGCTTGTCCTGGCGCAGAGCGACAGCGTCTTCAAGCTCAATTATCAGTACACGAACGTTCTCATCATGATGTTCGTAGCGGTGGTCCAGCAGAACCGCTTTCGATACGCGCTCATCGCGCTCGTATCGAGTATCGCCATCCATTTCAGTGTGATATTTTGGTGGAGGATGTTCGACGTCGCCAACTCCATGGCGATCGTCATGTTCTACTCGACCTGCTTGATCCACCTCTCGATCGCGGCCTACATCATCGAATACCACGAGCGCAGGAGTTTCCTCTTCGGGCTCCATGCCACCCTGCTTCGCGAGCAGATCACGCGCGCTGCGCGGACGGACGCGCTGACCGGCCTCTTCAACCGGCGGTACCTGGCCGAATACTTCGACGCCGTGGCCCCATCGCCGCCGGCACGCACCGTCCTGGCGATCCTGCTCGACATCGACCACTTCAAGGCCTTCAACGACAGCCGCGGCCATGTCGAGGGCGACGACTGCCTGCGCCGGGTGAGCGCCGGCGTCGCTGCGGTCGCCGCCCGGCGCGGCGGGGTGACCTTCCGATTCGGCGGCGAGGAGATCCTGATCCTGGTGCAGGGCATGGAGCTGGCCGACGGCATGCGGCTGGCGGAGGCGGTGAGGGCGGCCATCGAGGCGACCGCGATCCCGCACCCGGCGCTCGGGGCCGGCCGCGTGGTCACCGCCAGCCTGGGCGTAGCCGGCGGCCTCGTGCCGGGCATCGCGCTGAGCGACCTCGTCGCCGCCGCGGACACCGCACTCTATGCCGCCAAGCGGGCCGGCCGCAACCGCGCGCTTCCCGGCCCCGTCCCCGTGGCGGCGGAGCAGGACGGTCCTCCCTCGCACCGGTCGGAGCCCGGCGACACCGTTGCCCCGGCGGCGATCCTCTGCTAAGGCCCCGCCCATTCCACACGCGGAGCCGGCCCCATGCCTGAATGGGGCGTTTCCGGTGATCGGCCGATCCGTCGGCCGGTCGCTACCTCCGCGGCGGCATCAACCGGAAAGAAAGCGAACACTCATGGCCGTCGATTTCACCATGCGCCAGCTCCTCGAGGCCGGCGCCCACTTCGGGCACCAGTCGCACCGCTGGAACCCGAAGATGCAGCCCTACATCTTCGGTACCCGCAACAACATCCACATCATCGACCTCGCCCAGACGGTGCCGGCCCTGCACACCGCGCTGCAGGCGGTGAGCGACACGGTCGCCAAGGGCGGCCGCGTGCTGTTCGTCGGCACCAAGCGCCAGGCGGCCGACACGATCGCCGAGGCCGCCAAGCGTTCGGCCCAGTACTACGTCAACTCCCGCTGGCTCGGCGGCATGCTGACCAACTGGAAGACCATCTCCGGTTCGATCTCGCGCCTGCGCAAGGTCGACGAGACCCTGGACACCGGCGGCCCGGGCCTCACCAAGAAGGAGCGCCTGATGCTGTCCCGTGAGAAGGACAAGCTCGAGAAGGCGCTCGGCGGCATCAAGGACATGGGCGGCGTGCCCGACCTGCTGTTCGTGATCGACACCAACAAGGAGCAGCTCGCGATCAAGGAGGCCCAGCGCCTCGGGATCCCGGTCGCCGCCATCGTCGACACCAACTGCAACCCGGACGGCATCACCTACGTGGTCCCGGCCAACGACGACGCCGGCCGCGCCATCGCGCTCTACTGCGACCTGATCGCCCGCGCCGCCATCGACGGCATCTCCCGCGGCCAGGGCACGTCGGGCGTCGACCTCGGCGCCTCCGAGGAGCCGATGGCCGAGGAGCTTCCCGGCGAGGAGGTTGCCGCCGTCTCGGTGGAGTCGGGCGCCCTCGACCCGGCCGACGTGGCGATGCTCGCCGAGACCACCGAGCACTTCGAGCTGCTCGCCGCCCCTCGCGGCGCGCCGGACGACCTGTCCAAGCTCCACGGCGCCGGCCCGCAGATCGTGCAGAAGCTCAACGAAGGCGGCATCTACCATTACTGGCAGATCGCGGCGATGAGCCCCGAGGACGTCGCCAAGGTCGACGCCGACCTGAAGCTCAACGACCGCTTCAGCCGTGACGGCTGGGTCGCCCAGGCTCGCGGCTTCGTCGAGGCCCAGGCCGCCGCCTGATCGCCCGATGGATCGCGGCGGCCCCGTCCGGGGCGCCGTGATCCGCACCATCACATTCGGGCCCGGCGTTCACCCCTGAACGTCGGGCTCCTCTCATCTGAACGATACGAAAGGACCGGCCATGGCCAACATCACCGCCGCGATGGTGAAGGAACTCCGCGAGAAGACCGGCGCGGGCATGATGGACTGCAAGGGCGCGCTCAACGAGACGCAGGGCGACCTCGAGGCCGCCGTCGACTGGCTGCGCACCAAGGGTCTCGCCAAGGCCGCCAAGAAGGCCGGCCGCGTCGCCGCGGAAGGTCTCGTCGCCGTCGAGTCCGCCGGCCACCACGCCGCGATCGTCGAGGTCAACTCCGAGACCGACTTCGTCGCCCGCAACGACGCCTTCCAGGCCTTCGCCCGCGAGGCCGCCAAGATGGCGCTCGACTCCGACGGCACCCTCGACAGCTTGCAGGCCGCCCACTTCCCCGGCGGCAGCGAGACCGTCTCGGAGAAGCTGCAGAACCTCATCGCCACCATCGGCGAGAACATGAACCTGCGCCGCGTCGCCAAGCTCGACGTGAGCAAGGGCGTGATCGCGAGCTACGTCCACGGCCAGATCTCCGAGGGCCTCGGCAAGATCGGCGTGCTGGTCGCGCTCGAGTCCGAGGGTGACGTCGAGTACCTCTCGACGCTGGGCCGCCAGATCGCCATGCACGTCGCCGCCACCAACCCGGTTGCGCTCGACGCCTCCGGCGTCGACGCCGCCACGCTGGAGCGCGAGTCGAACATCCTGCGCGAGAAGAACGCCGGCAAGCCCGACCACGTGATGGCCAAGATCGTCGAGAGCGGCCTCAAGAGCTACTACAAGGAGGTCACCCTCCTGGAGCAGCCCTTCGTGCACGACGGCTCGAAGACGATCAGCCAGGTGATCAAGGAGGCCGCCGGCAAGGCCGGCGCCCCGGTCGCGCTCACCGGCTTCGTGCGCTACGCGCTCGGCGACGGCATCGAGAAGGAAGAGGGCCCCGACTTCGCGAGCGAAGTCGCCGCCATGTCGCGCTGAGCCGCAGCACGATTGTTTTGGGAAGCCCCGGCCGCAAGGCCGGGGCTTTTTGCGTCGTACCGTCGAACGGCGTGGCTGCCGGCGTTCGCCTCAGGCGATGGCGGCGGCGACCATGTCCGGATGCCGGGCGATGACGCGGACGTAGGCGACCGCGAAATCGGGTGCCGTGGTCCGCGCCTGCTCCCAATCGCGCAAGGTTCCGAGCGACACCCGAAAGCGCAGAGCGAATTCGCCTTGCGACAATCCGAGGCTCGTGCGCGCCATGCGGATCAGCCGAGCCTTCTGCGCCCGATCCAAAGTCGTGGCCGAGACGTCGAAATCCTCCGGGTCGCTGGTCTCAGAGGCCAGAATGGTAGGCTCGTCCTTCACCGGCGTTGCTCCTTCTGACCGAGATGAACTGCGGTCGCCCGTTCCGCCACGTGAACACGGCCGTGTGTAGTTTGCCCTCGACCGACCCCACAGCCTTGAAGTGTTCCTCCCCGTCCTGCGGGCGGACAGAGGGAATGATCAGGTGGGCTTCGTCCGGCATGATCCTGTCGCCGAATGCGAGCGACAGGCCGTGCCGCTCGCGGTTGATCGCGTCCTTGCCGGGATCGAACGGCTCGTCCATCCGATGATGAGTGCGGAATTTCCGTACTTCTGGCAAGTTCATCCTCGTGGTCGGCCGCCGATTTTTCGGAAGCGGTTCGCTGACCGGGTCTCCGAGCCCTCGACGGTCCGGGGCGGGGTGACGTAGAAGCCCCTCGGTTCTGGATCAGGTGCGGCCGTGTCGCCGGACCCTATGAGGTGGACGATGCCGGAGACGACGCCGTTTCGCCGCGTGCTGGTCAAACTCTCCGGCGAGGCGCTGGCCGCCCCGGACGGGTACTGGCTCCATCCGCCGACGCTGGCGGGGCTCGCCGAGGACATCGCCCGAGCCATCGAAGCCGGGATCGAGGTCGCGCTGGTGGTGGGCGGTGGAAACATGATCCGCGGCGCGCGGATTTCGCAGGCGGGCTTCATCGATCGAGCCACCGGCGATTCGCTCGGCATGATGGCGACGGTGATGAATTCGCTGGCGCTTGAGACAGCGCTGAACGCGGCCGGCGTGCCCGCCCGCACGATGTCGGCGGTGTCGATGCCGACGATCTGCGAGACCTACGCGCGCCAGCCGGCTTTGCACCACCTCGACAAGGGCCAGGTGGTGGTGCTCGCCGGCGGCACCGGCAACCCGTTCTTCACCACCGACACGGCCGCCGTGCTCCGTGCCGCGGAACTGCGCTGCGACGCGGTTCTGAAGGCGACGCAGGTGGACGGCGTCTACTCGGCCGACCCCAAGACCCACCCCGACGCGACCCGCTACGACCGCATCACCCACGACGAGGCGATCAGTCGTGACCTCAAGATCATGGATACGGCGGCCTTCGCCCTCGCCCGCGAGAGCCGGCTGTCGATCGTCGTCGGCTCGGTGCACCCGCCGTCCTCGATCACCGCGATCCTGACGGGGCAGGCGCCCTCCACCCTGGTCGTGCCTTGAGACGGCACCCGCGGGTCGGCTCGGGCACGCCCGCGAAAAACAACCAGCGGGCGAAGTTCGTCGTGACGGTTTGGTGAGGATTGAAGGGTTTTAATTCCGGCGCGTCGCGCGGGATAAGCTTTGCGCGGAAACGACGGACCCGTCGAATGCCGCTTTCGCAAATCGTGTTCTTCAGTCGAAATCAGATCAGACTGGCCGGTGGCTCCATGCGCGAGATGGTCAAGGACATCCTGACCGCCTGCAACCGCTACGATCGCGTGTCCGGGCTGACCGGGGCCCTGGTCTTCAACGATCACTTCTTCCTTCAGGCGATGGAGGGGGAACGGGCGGCGATCTCGGAACAGCTTTGGAAGCTCGCCGCAGACAACCGCCACAGCGGCATGGTGCTCATGTCGAGCCGTCCCATCGAGCAGCGCGACTTCGAGGGTTGGATGGTGGGCTTCGCCGGCCATTCCGACGCCCTCGACGCGATCTACATGGATTACGGCGCGACCCCGAAGCTCGACCCGAGCGACATGCCGGTCCAGAGCGCCATCAAACTCCTGCGTGCCTTCGCGCATCTCGACGGCGGCCATTTCGTCCAGAAGTCCGGGGCTGGGCCGATCGTGCCGAAAGACCCGGCCCGTCGGGGCGCTTGAGAACCCGCGCGCGCTGCCGAGCCGAGAGGCTCCGATCGCAGTCCCGATCCGGACGGACGCCATTTGCGGCGAGTCGGATTTTGGTCCATGGAAACGCCCGAACGGCCCCAAGGCCCATCTCACTCCTGATCTTCGCGTCGGAATACCGCCCGCATGGCTACACCAACCCCCTTCGACCTGTCCGACATCAAGCGCCGCATGCAGGGCGCCGTCGCATCGCTCTCCAAGGACCTCGGATCGCTGCGCACCGGCCGCGCGACCCCCAGCATCCTCGACCCGATCCAGGTCGACGCCTACGGCGCCTCGATGCCGATGGCGCAGGTCGCCACCGTCAGCGTGCCCGAGCCGCGCCTGCTCTCGATCTCGGTCTGGGACCGCGGCATGGTCACGGCGGTGGAGAAGGCGATCCGCGAATCCGACCTCGGCCTCAATCCGCAGACGGAAGGCCAGACCATTCGCCTGCGCATCCCCGAGATGAACGAGCAACGCCGCAAGGAAATGGTCAAGGTCGCGCACAAGTATACCGAGGAGGCCCGCGTCGCGGTCCGCCACGTGCGCCGCGACGGGCTCGACCACCTCAAGAAGCTGCTTAAGGACAGCGCCATCTCCGAGGACGACGAGAAGCGCCAGGCCACCGAAGTGCAGAAGGTCACCGACCAGTACATCGGCGAGGTCGACGGGGTGCTGGCGTCCAAGGAAAAGGAAATCATGCAGGTGTGAGGCGGCTTGCGGCTCCCTCTCCCAAGTGGAGAACGAACCCGTGACTGCTTCCGAGATGTGTGGCGCCGGGATCGATCGCGTCCAAAACGACGATGTGACGGAGTTGGGCGGCGTGGACGAGAAGCATTTTGCGCATCTTGCCCTCGCGCGGTTTCGAGGGCCGGAGATCCGCTGATGGCCGTCCCCGACGCCACCGCTGGCGCCCTGAAGAACCCTTTCGCGAACCGTGAGTTCGGCCTTCGCGTCGTCTCGGGGCTGGTGCTGGCGGCGATCGTCGTGGCCGCCCTGGTGCTCGGCGGCTGGGCGTTCGCCGCGATCTGGCTCGTGGCCGGCATCGTCGGGGCCGCCGAGTGGATCGGCATGAGCCGCACGGTGCCGCGCCGCGCGCTCCTCGCCGTCGTCGCCGGCACGCTGATCCTGGCAGCCGCCTGCTTCGAGGGCGACGCGCCGCGCTACGCAGTGCCGGCCATCCTGGTGCTCGGCGCCGTGCTCTGCCTCGTCCTGGCGCAGGGGAATGCTGGACGCCTGCGGGCGCTCGGTGCGCTGTCCGGCGGCGCCGTGATCGCCCTGGTGCCGGTGGCCCTGCGCGATGCGCCGACGATCGGCATCCTCGGGCCGGCCTGGATGTTCGCCGTGGTCTGGTCGACCGACGTCGTCGCCTACTTCACCGGCCGGACGCTCGGCGGCCCGAAGCTGATGCCGCGGGTGTCGCCGAAGAAGACTTGGTCCGGCGCGCTCGGCGGCCTCGCCGGGGCGGTCGCCGCCGGGATCGGCGTCGTCATGCTCGCCCGGGCCCAGGGCTGGAGCCCGCTCGCCGCGACCTCGCTGGTCTGGGTCGGGCTCGCCAGCGCCGTCGCCTCCGTCCTGAGCCAGGGCGGCGACCTCGTCGAATCGGGCCTGAAGCGCCGTTACGGCGTGAAGGATTCCGGCGCGTCGATCCCCGGCCATGGCGGGGTGATGGACCGGCTCGACGGGTTCTTCGCCGTCGCGCTGCTGGCCGGCCTGTACCTGATCCTGCGCCGCCTCGCGGCCTGACGGAGTTTTACGCCGTGACCCACACCGTCACCATCCTGGGCGCCACGGGCTCGATCGGCCGCTCGACCACCGACTTGGTGGCCCAGCACCCGGACCGCTTCCGGGTCGGCGCCGTCGTCGGCGGCCGCGACGCCGCCGCCCTGGCCAAGGTCGCGCGCGAGACCGGGGCGCGCTTCGCCGCCTTGGCCGACCCGGCCGGCGGGCCGGCGCTCGCCGAGGCGTTGTCGGGCTCCGGCATCCCGAGCGGGGCGGGCGAGGCGGCGGTCCTCGACGCGGTGGCGCAGGACGCCGACATCGTCGTCGCCGCGATCAGCGGCGCGGCCGGGCTGAAGCCGACCCACGCGGCGCTCCGCCTCGGGCGCCGGGTCGCGCTCGCCAACAAGGAGAGCCTGGTCTGCGCCGGGGACGCCTTCATGCGCGACGCCAAGCGCTACGGCGCGACGATCCTGCCGATGGATTCCGAGCACGACGCGCTCAGCCAGGCGATGGCCGGGCGGCCGCTCGCGGACGTGCGCACCATGATGATCACCGCGTCCGGCGGCCCCTTCCGGACCTGGACACGCGAACGCATCGCGGCCGCCTCGCCGGCCGAGGCCGCCGCCCACCCGACCTGGTCGATGGGCATGAAGATCAACATCGATTCCGCCTCCCTGATGAACAAGGGGCTGGAGTTGATCGAGGCGCACCACCTGTTCGGCATCGAGCCGGACCGCCTCGACGTGGTGGTGCATCCGCAATCGGTGATCCACGGCATGATCTACTGGCTCGACGGCGCCGTCACCGCCGAGCTGGCGCTGCCCGACATGCGGGTTCCGATCTCGCACTGCCTGGGCCTCGGTGACCGCCTGACCATCGCCCGCGGCCGGCCCCTCGACCTCGTGGCCCTCGGCAGCCTCACCTTCGAGGCGGCCGACGAAGCGCGCTTCCCCTGCCTGGCGCTCGCCCGCGCGGCGCTCGCCGAGGGCGGCGCCGCGCCGACCGTGATGAACGCGGCCAACGAGATCGCGGTGGCGGCCTTCATCGCCGGCGCGATCCCGTTCTACGGCATCGCCGAACTCGTCGAGCGCGCCATCGCGCATTTCTCAGGCCTCCACCGCACGGCGCCGGACGGCGTCGAGGAGGCCCTGGCCATCGATGCCGAAGTCCGGGCCTGGAGCACGGCGGCGCTGCCGCGGTTGCGCGCGGCGGGGTAAGCCGTCTCCGCCGTCATTCCGCGGCGCCGCAGGCGAGCCCGGAATCCAGAGCCGCCGACGGTGCCATCTCGATCACGACCTAGGGTTCTGGATTCCGGGTTCTGCTTCGCAGCCCCGGAATGACGGAGCGGATGCGGTAAGCATCGACGCCGATCATACCCAAACGCGGCTCGTCACCGCTCCGGGCCGTACCCCGCGAAGAACACCCGCACGGCTTCCCGGATGCGATAGTCGATCTCGTCCCGCGTCACCGGATCGCCGGCGTTGAACAGCAACCGCGTCAGCAGGCCGGCCTGGCAGAGGTGGAGGAAGTGCTTGGCGGCGAGGTTCGTGTCGTCAGCCTTCAGGCGCCCGGCCGTGACCTGCGCGTCGAGGTAGGCGGTGAGCCGCGCCACGCCCATCGCCGGGCCGGCCTCGAAGAAGGCTTGGCCGAAGCGCGGAAACTTCTCGCACGCCCCGATCACCATGCGGATCACCGCCACGTGCTCGGGGCGGACCATCTCGATGAGGTAGGTGGTGCCGAGCCGCGTCAGCACGGCGGCGACGTCGGGGTCGTCGGCGTCGAGCCTGAACAGCGCCTCGGCGAGGCCGCGCTTCTCCTCCAGGGTCAGCGCCTCGAACAACGCCTCCTTGCTGTCGAAGTAGACGTAGAGCGTGCCTTTCGAGACCCCAGCCGTGCGGGCGATCTCGCCCATGCTCGCCCCGTCGAAGCCCGCACCCATGAAGACCTGGCGCGCGCCGTCGAGGATCTGGCGGCGCTTGTCGCTTTCCGGCGTCGCGGCATCTCGTTCCAGCGTGGCGGAGGTCGCGGGCATCTTTCCGATCCTGATTGACCGAACCGTTCGGTCAATGATATTTACCGCGTTGGATCGGCAGACGTCAAACTTTTAGCGCCGATGACCGAACGGTTCGGTCAGCAAGTTTCGAGACTGGGATTTCGGGCATGTCGTTGCGCGAGTATGGCGACCGGATCGATGCGGTCGAGACGGCAGACGCCGTGCGGGACGACCGCGCCGAGGCGCCGCGTGCTGCCCCGAAGGTGGTTGAGCCGCCGCCCGCCGCCCCGAAGGCCGCCGAGCCGCCGGCAGCGAAGACGCGCTCGCGCAAGAAGCTGGTCTTGGCCGGCCTGCTCTGTGCGGTCCTCGCTGGGGGCGGCTACCAGGGCTGGCAGTACTGGACGGTCGGGCGGTTCTTCGTGTCCACGGACGACGCCTACGTGCAGGCCGACATCTCGGTGCTCGCGGCCAAGGTCTCCGGTTACCTCGAAGCGGTGCCGGTGGTGAACGGCCAGTCGGTGAAGAAGGGCGACGTGATCGCCCGGCTCGACGACGGCGACTATCGGCTCGCGCAGCAGGCGGCGCAGGACAAGCTCGCGACCCAGGAAAGCACGATCGTGCGGATCGGCCGGCAGGCCGACGCAGCCCAGGCGCAGGTCGCGCAGATGGCCGCACAGATCGACGCCACCAAGGCCGACGCGGTGCGCGCGCTCGCCGACTACAACCGCGCGACGCAGATGCAATCCGACTACGTCGCCAAATCCCGCCTCGACCAGGCCAAGGCCGACCGCGACCGGACCGACGCCGCGGTGAAGGGCGCAGAGGCTGGGCTGATCGCGGCGAAGGCCAACGTCGAGGTGCTGCATGCCCAGCAGCGCGAGGCCGAGAGCCTGGCCGCCGAACTGCGCACCGCCGTCGATCGCGCTAAGCGCGACGTGGCCTTCTCGACGATCCGGGCTCCGTTCGACGGCGTGGTCGGCAACAAGGCGGTCGAGGCTGGCGCCTACGTCGCGCCGGGCTCGCGCGTCGCCGCTCTGGTGCCGCTGAAAAGCGTACGCATCGATGCGAACTTCAAGGAGACGCAGCTCGTGCGCGTCCGCCCCGGGCAGCGCGTCCAGGTCGAGGTCGACGCCTATCCCGGCCGCGAGATCGAGGGTGAGGTCGAGTCGCTCTCGCCCGCCTCCGGTTCGGTGTTCAGCCTGTTGCCGCCCGACAACGCCACGGGCAACTTCACCAAGATCGTCCAGCGCCTGCCGGTACGGGTGAAGGTGCCGGCCGATATCGCCGCCGAAGGCCTGCTCCGGCCCGGCCTGTCGGTGACGGTCCGCATCGACACCCGCGACGGCGCCGACGCGCCGCTGCTTCGCACCGCGCACAAGCAGGACTGACGCCCATGGCCGCGAGCGCCGCCGTCGGACCCGGCCGCGGCCCGATCCCCGCCGTGCCGGCGGTGGCGGCCGAGCCGCCGCTCGACCGCCGCCGGATGGTGGCGTTCCTGTGCATGGTGTTTGGGATGTTCATGGCGATCCTGGACATCCAGATCGTCTCGGCCTCGCTCAACGAGATCCAGGCGGGCCTCTCGGCCTCGGGCGACGAAATCCCCTGGGTCCAGACCAGCTATCTCATCGCCGAGGTGATCTCGATCCCGCTCTCGGGCACCCTTTCGCGGGTGCTCTCGACCCGGTGGATGTTCGTGATCTCGGCCGGCGGCTTCACGCTGATGAGCGTGATGTGCGCCACCTCCTCGTCGATCAACGAGATGATCGTCTGGCGAGCGCTGCAGGGCTTCATCGGGGGCGGCATGATCCCGACGGTGTTCGCCTCCGCCTTCACCATCTTCCCCCCGTCCAAGCGCTCGATCGTCTCGCCGATGATCGGCCTCGTGGCGACGCTGGCGCCGACCATCGGCCCGACGGTGGGCGGCTACCTGACGGATCTCGGCTCCTGGCACTGGCTGTTCCTGATCAACGTGGTGCCCGGTATCGCCGTCACGGTCTCGACCTACGTCCTCGTCGACTTCGACGAGCCGAACCTCGACCTGTTCAAGAGCTTCGACTGGTACGGGCTCGCCGGCATGGCCGGCTTCCTCGGTTGCCTCGAATACGTTCTCGAGGAGGGACCGAACCACGATTGGCTGCAGGACGACGCGGTGGCGATCTGCGCCGTGATCGGCGTGGTGTCGGCGGTCGGCTTCTTCTGGCGGGTCTTCACCGCGAAACAACCGATCGTGGACCTGCGCGCCTTCACCGACCGGAACTTCGCCGCCGGCTGCGCCGCAAGCTTCGTCCTCGGCATCGGCCTGTATGGGCTGACCTACCTCTATCCGGTCTACCTCGCCCGGGTCCGCGGCTACTCGGCGCTGCAGATCGGCGAGACGATGTTCGTCTCGGGCCTGTGCATGTTCGCCACCGCACCGATCGCCGGGCGTTTCTCCGGCAAGGTCGATCCGCGCATCCTCATGGCGATCGGGTTCACGGGCTTCGCCGCCGGAACCTGGATCGTCACCGGCCTGACCAAGGATTGGGACTTCTGGGAGCTGCTGTGGCCGCAGGTGCTGCGCGGCTGCTCGCTGATGCTGTGCATGATCCCGATCAACAACATCGCGCTCGGCACCCTGCCGCCGGCCCGGATCAAGAACGCGTCGGGTCTCTACAACCTCACCCGCAACCTCGGCGGCGCGGTGGGGCTCGCGCTGATCAACACCCTGCTCAACGACCGCTGGGACCTGCACCTCGCCCGCCTGCACGAGCGCTTCACCTGGGCCAACGGCGCGGCCCTGGAGCGCCTCGACGCGATGCGGCGCCAGTTCGAGGCGACCGGGGGCGACGCGGAGAAGATGGCCTTGAAGGCGATGACCAACACCGTGCGGATGCAGGGCCTGGTGATGAGCTTCGAGGACGTGTTCCTGGTGCTCACCGGCCTGTTCCTGACGATGGCGCTCGCCACCCCCCTGATCCGTAAGCCGGCGGCCGTCGCCGGCGGCGGCGCGCACTGACGCATCGGGCCAGGCTGCGTTCGCAAGCTGGGTTCGCAGGCGGCGTTCGCAAGCGGCGTTCGAAGGACGGGATTGCGGGGAAAACCACGGCGTGCGCCCCGCAGGCGTCGCGGCGCGCGCGCGCTCGTGCCACGCTGGAGATCGGGTCGCGCAGGTTTGCGTTGGATCACCACGGCACCGATCTGCTAGGACGGAACGCTGGGCCCGCGCGCGGCCCGAGGATCGACGCATGGATTTCCTGACCGCGATGGGCGGCACGGCCACCGGCTTCTTCGGTGCGGTGATCCCGTTCCTGTTCGTTCTGACCGTCGTGGTCTTCGTCCACGAGATGGGGCACTTCCTCGTCGGCCGCTGGTGCGGCGTCGGCGTCCACGCCTTCTCGATCGGCTTTGGGCCGGAGCTTGTCGGCTTCAACGACCGGCATGGCACCCGCTGGAAGCTCTGCGCCATCCCGCTCGGCGGCTACGTCAAGTTCCACGGCGACGCCAACGGCGCCAGCGTACCCTCGCCCGAGGCGATCTCGCGGATGACCCCGCAGGAGCGGGCGACCAGCTTCCCGACCCAGCCGGTGGCCAAGCGCGCGGCGATCGTCGTCGCCGGCCCGGTGGCGAACTTCATCCTGGCGATCCTGCTGTTCGCCGGCGCGATCTGGCTCGGCGGCCGCATGGAGCTGCCGGCCCGGGTCTCGGCGATCGACCCCAACAGCGCCGCCGCGCAGGCCGGCTTCCAGCCCGGCGACCTCGTGAAGAGCATCGACGGCGAGCCGGTCGCCGACTTCAACGCGATGTACCGCATCGTCACCGGCAGCGCCGGGACGCCGCTGAACTTCGTCGTCGAGCGCGCCGGGGCCGACGTCCCGATCGTCGCGACCCCGGCCGTCTACGAGGAGAGCACCAAGTTCGGCCGCCACCGGATCGGGCGCCTCGGCATCCGCTCGCCGGCAGCCTCCGAGGCGAAGCTCGTCACCTACGGCCCCGTCGCCTCCCTCGGGCTCGGCGTCCACGAGACCGCGTTCGTGGTGGAGCGGACCTTCTCCTACCTCGGCAAGCTGGTGACCGGCCGCGAATCCGCCGACCAGCTCTCCGGCCCGATCGGCATCGCCCGCGTCTCCGGCGAGGTCGCCAAGGTCGGCGGCATCGGCGGGCTGATCGGGCTGATCGCGCTGCTCTCGGTCTCGATCGGCCTGCTCAACCTGTTCCCGGTGCCGCTGCTCGATGGCGGGCACCTGCTGTTCTACGCCTTCGAGGTGGTGCGCGGCCGCCCCCTGAGCGAGCGTGCGCAGGAGATCGGCTTCCGACTCGGGCTCGCGCTCGTGCTGGTCCTGATGATCTTCGCGGCCTGGAACGACATCCTCAACCTCGGCGCCTCCTGGCGCGCGACCTGAGCGTCGCGGCGCCCTTCGGCGGGCGCCCGGCGCGGGGCGCCGCATTCCCGCCGTGATTGGGTCCGCGGGAGCCTCGCCGGGCGCCCGATCGGGCCGCGGCACCGCACCCGCCGAAACGCCTCCAGATGGTTTCGAAGGCGTTGCGGCGATCCCATTCGCGCCAGGAATGTCGTGATGCGGCAGGGATTTACCGTTCGTTTACCCTGCGACGAATTGGACGGGAACTTCGCGTCACCGTTAAGTGGCCTGAAGGCCACGGCCCTCCAAAATCCAGGTCATGGGGCCTCCCGCGCCGTTTGCTTGGCTCGGGAATCCCGGTAAGAGCTACGCTTGGACCAGGTATTACGGGACGGCCGGTCAACGGCCGCCCGTGGCGGGTGCGAACCCGATCCGATAATAAGACAGACGGGCGAATAGATGATGTCGATGACGGGGAAGCACCGGCGTAAGTCGGTGAAGCGGACCATCGTCCTAGCCGCCGCGGCGGGCATTGCGCTGACCGGGGTCGCGCAGGCCCAGCAGATCGTCGTCCAGGGCAACCGGCGCGTCGACGCCGACACCATCCGTTCCTACGTCACCGGCACCGCATCAGGCTCCGCCGAGGAAGCCCGCCGCAACCTGCTCGCGAGCGGCATGTTCGCCGACGTGAAGGTCGCCGCCAGCGGCGGTCGCACCGTCGTGACGGTCCGCGAGAACAACCTGATCAACCGGGTCGTGTTCGAGGGCAACAAGAAGATCGAGAAGGCGACCCTCGAAGGTCAGGTCGAGGCGAAAGCTCGCGGCGCCTTCAACGAGGCCGTGGTCAAGTCCGACATGGCGCGGATCAAGGAAGTCTACCGCCGCGCCGGCCGCGGGACCGCCAAGGTCACCTACCGCACCGTCGATCTGCCGAACGGCTCGGTCGACGTGATCTACCAGATCGACGAGGGCGACAAGACCGGCATCGTGTCGATCAGCTTCGTCGGCAACAGCGCCGTGAGCGAGCGGACCTTGAAGGGGCTGGTCTCCTCGTCCGAAATGAACTTCCTGTCGTTCATCAAGACCTCCGACGTCTACGATCCCGATCGCATCGCCAACGACCTCGACCTCGTCCGCCGCTACTACCTGCGCAAGGGCTACGCCGACTTCCGCATCGTCAACGCCGACGCCCGCTACGTCGAGGGCCCGGACGCCAACGGCTGGGTGATCACGGTCACCGTCGAGGAAGGCGAGCAGTACACGGTCGGCGCCGTGGCGGTGGATTCCCGCCTGCCGGGCCTCGACACGACGCGCCTCGACGGCGAGGTCCGCACCGCGGTCGGCGACATCTACAACGCCGAGGACGTCGAGAAGACCCTGTCGGGCCTGACCAACGACGTGGCGCGTGCTGGCTACCCCTTCGCCCAGGTCCGCCCGACCGGCCAGCGCGACCGCGCGACCCACCAGGTCTCCCTCGGCTTCGTCGTCGAGGACGGCCCGCGCGTCTACGTCGAGCGCATCAACATCCGCGGCAACACCCGCACGCGCGACTACGTCATCCGCCGCGAGCTCGATATCGCCGAGGGCGACGCCTACAACCGCGTGCTGACCGACCGGGCCGAGCGCCGCCTGAACGGCCTGGGCTTCTTCAAGAAGGTCCGCTTCTCGAACGAGCCGGGCTCCTCGCCCGATCGCGTCGTGATCAACATCGACGTCGAGGATCAGCCCACGGGCTCGTTCTCGGTGGCCGGCGGCTACTCCACCCAGGACGGCATCATCGGCGAGGTCTCGGTCTCCGAATCGAACTTCCTCGGCCGCGGCCAGTACGTCCGCCTCGCCGGAACCGGCGGTCAGTATTCCCGCGGCGTCGACTTCTCGTTCACGGAGCCGTACTTCCTCGGCTACCGCCTCGCAGCCGGCTTCGACGCGTTCTACAAGTACAGCGACCTGACCCGCTACTCGCGCTACGAGACCACCGTCTACGGCGGCCAGCTCCGCATCGGCCTGCCGGTGACCGAGCAGTTCGGCGTCACGCTGCGCTACTCGCTGTACAACACCGAGCTGAAGGTCCCGAACTCGATCAAGCAGCCCTACAACGACTGCTCGAACCCGATCCCGGGCCTCACCGACGTCTACACCGCCAACGACGCGCGTGGGACGGTCGATCCCGCGACCGGCCGGAGCCGCGTCGGCCTCGCCTCCTACCCGAACTGCGCCTACAACGGCGAAGCGTCGATCGCGATCAAGGGCTCGCAGGGCAACACGCTCACCTCGCTCGCCGGCCTGACGCTGGCCTACTCGACGCTCGACGTGATCGGCGCGCCGCGCAACGGCCTCTACGCCGAGCTGAAGCCCGACCTTGCGGGTCTCGGCGGCGACTCGAAGTTCTTCCGCGTCACCGGCGACGCCCGGTACTACAAGGAGCTCTACGAGGACGTCGTCGGCTTCGTCCGCATCCAGGGCGGTCACATCGAGGCGCTCGACAGCAACCCGCTGCGCATCACCGACCAGTTCTTCCTCGGGCCGTCGCTCGTCCGCGGCTTCGCCCCCAACGGCATCGGACCGCGCGACGTCGGCACCACCGACGCCCGCTCCAACGCCATCGGCGGCTCGACCTACGTCGGCGGCACCCTCGAGATCCAGTTCCCGCTCCCCTACGTGCCGCGTGATCTCGGCCTGAAGGGCGCGGTCTTCGCCGACGCCGGCACGCTGTTCGGCTATCACGGCCGCACGAACTTCGACGTGAACGGCGACAACTTCATCAACGGCACCGCGCCCGGCGGCGCCTGCAACTTCAACGCCTTCAGCATCGGCGTCGAGCCGGAATGCGTGAACGTCCGCGACAAGACCACGATTCGCTCGTCGGTCGGCGCCTCGATCCTGTGGAACTCTCCCCTCGGCCCGATCCGCTTCGACTACGCCTATGCCCTCAGCAAGGACGAAGGCGTGAAGGTCTTCGTGCCGACGCTCGGCAAGTACGGCCATATCGGCGCGGACCAGACGCAGGCGTTCCGCTTCTCCGGCGGCTCGCGGTTCTGATCTCGGAAAAAAGGTCGCGCGCCGCCTCGGGTTTCCCGGGGCGGCGCGTTGTCGTGCATGCCTGATCCCGTCTTCTTCATCCCACAGCCCGGTCTGACCCTCGGCCACGTCGCCGAGGCGGCGGGCCTTCCCGTGCCCGAGGGCTTCGATCCGGCGCATCGGGTCGACGCCGCCGCGCCCCTGGAAACCGCGGGGTCGCACGACCTCGCCTACATGGACAACGCCCGCTACGGCGAGGCGCTCGCCGCGACCCGGGCCGGCATCTGCCTCGTCGCCCCGCGCTTCGCCGCCCGCGTCCCCGCCGGCACCGCCGGGCTCGTCCTGCGCGATCCCTACCGCGTCTACGCCGACCTCCTCGGCCGTCTGCATCCGGACGCACTCCGCCCCGGCTCGCAGTTCGGCGCCCGTGGCGTCGCGCCGGGCGCCCACGTCCACCCCGACGCGCGCCTGGAAGACGGCGTCACGGTCGATCCCGGCGCGGTCGTCGGCCCCGGGGCCGAGGTCGGCGCGGGCACGGTGATCGGCCCCGGCGCCAGCATCGGCCCCAACGTGCGGATCGGGCGGGATTGCGCCGTCGGCGCCGGCGTCACCTTGAGCCACGCGCTCATCGGCAACCGCGTCATCCTCCATCCCGGCGCCCGCATCGGCCAGGACGGCTTCGGGTTCCACATGGGCGCGACCCACCTCAAGGTGCCGCAGGTCGGCCGGGTGATCGTGCAGGACGACGTCGAGATCGGCGCCAACACGACGGTGGACCGCGGTGCCTCACGCGACACGGTGATCGGCGAGGGCACCAAGATCGATAACCTCGTGCAGATCGCCCATAACGTGGTGATCGGCCGCCACTGCGTGATCGTCTCGGGCGTCGGCATCTCCGGCTCGACGACGCTGGAGGACTACGTCGTACTCGGCGGGCAGGTCGGGGTCGTCGGCCACCTTCGCATCGGCCGCGGGTCGCAGATCGCCGGCTCCTCCAACGTCAACCGCGACGTGCCGCCCGGCAGCCGCTGGGGTGGCACGCCGGCCAAGCCCGTCCGCGCCTGGTTCCGCGAGCTGACCACGCTCGCCCGCCTCGCCGAGCGCAGCGGCCGCGACGAGCCTGCCGACAAGGGCTGATCGTCCAAGCTCCCGATCGTCCAAGGCCCTGATCGTCCAAGATCCGGCGTCGGCCGCGCTTGCATCCGGGCGCCGTTTGGGTCGAAAGGACGGGGATCGGTGACGACGGGCGGGCGCGGATGCGCGGCGTCGAGGCGAGGATCGAAGAGATCGATGAGTGAGACGGCGCGTGAACTCGGCTCGGCCGACATCCAGAAGGTGCTTGAGCTGTTGCCGCACCGCTACCCGTTCCTGATGATCGACCGGATCATCGAGATCGACGGCGACGAGAGCTGCATCGGCATCAAGAACGTCACCGTCAACGAGCCGCAATTCACCGGGCACTTCCCGAACATGCCGGTGTTCCCCGGGGTGCTGCTGATCGAGGGCATGGCCCAGACGGCGGGCGCGATCTGCTGCCGGCACATCATGGAGAGCAACGTGCAGACCAAGCAAGTGTTCTTCATGACCATCGACAAGTGCAAGTTCCGCAAGCCGGTGGTGCCGGGCGATCAGGTCCGCTTCCACATGAAGAAGACTAACAATCGCAAGACGATGTGGTGGTTCCACGGAGAGGCCCGCGTCGACGGCGTCCTCGTGGCGGAGGCCGACATCGGGGCCATGCTGGTGACCGCGTGAGCGCGCCCGCGATCCATCCGAGCGCGATCGTCGAGGACGGCGCCGAGATCGGCGACGGCTGCCGCATCGGGCCGTTCTGCCATGTCGGCCCGCAGGTGGTGCTCGGCGTCGATTGCGAGCTCGTGAGCCACGCGGTGGTGGCGGGCGACACCCGGATCGGCGCGCGGACGAAGATCTATCCCTTCGCCTCGATCGGCCACCCGCCGCAGGACCTGAAGTACAAGGGCGAGGCCTCGACGCTGCGGATCGGCTCCGATTGCCTGATCCGCGAGGGCGTGACCATGAATCCGGGCACCGAGGGCGGCGGCCTGGAGACCGTGGTCGGCGACCGCTGCACCTTCCTGGCCAACGCCCATGTGGGCCATGACGGCCATGTCGGCAGCGACGTGATCTTCTCGAACAACGTCATGCTCGCCGGCCATTGCAGCGTCGGCGACTACGCGATCCTCGGCGGCGGCGCCGCGGTGATCCAGTTCGCCCGCGTCGGCGCGCATGCTTTCGTCGGCGGTCTGTCGGCCCTGGAGAACGACTGCATCCCCTACGGCATGGTGCTCGGCAACCGCGCTTCGCTCTCGGGCCTCAACATCGTCGGCCTCCAGCGACGGGGCTTCGCCCGCGAAGACATCCATGCGCTGCGCCGCGCTTACCGTTCGCTCTTCGCGGCCGAGGGCACGCTGATGGAGCGGGTGGAAGACGTGGCTTCGGAGTTCGAGAGCCACCCGGCGGTCCGCGAGATCCTCGATTTCATCCGCGCCGGCGGCAAGCGCTCGATCTGCACGCCGCGCGAGGCGCCGGCTCCCGTCGGCGGCGCCTGAGCCCGCCGATGTCGGCTCCTCGGGCCGCACGGCCGGACGCGAGGCTGGTGCTGGTCGCAGGCGCCGGGCGCCTGCCGGAACAGGTCGCCCACTCCCTCGATCGTGCCGGCCGCGCCTTCAAGGTGCTGGCGCTGCGCGGCTTCACCGACCACGCCCTGCGCGCGCGGGCCGACGCCACGGTCGATCTCCTCGACATCGGCGAAACCCTGCGCATTCTCGAAGGCTGGGGGCCGGCCACCGTCGTGCCGGCCGGCGGCGTCGCGCGGCCGAGCCCCGCCGCGATCCTCAACGCGGCCGCCGCCTTCCGCAACCGGGTCGCACTCCGAAACCTCGCCGACGGCGGCGACGACCGGCTGCTGCGCGGCGCCCTCGCGCTGCTGGAGGAGAACGGCCACACCGTCTGCGGCGTCCACGAGGTCGCCCCCGACCTGCTGAGCCCCGCCGGCACGATCGGCGGCCACCGGCCGGACGCGGCGGGCGAGGCCTCCATCGCGACCGGCCGGGCGGTGCTGGCTGCGCTCTCGTCTTTCGATGTCGGCCAAGCGGTGGTGGTGGCGGCCGACCGGGTGCTCGCGGTCGAGGGGCCGGAGGGCACCGACCGCATGCTCGCCCGCGCCCGCGCGCTCGCACGGAAGCCTTGGGATCTGTTGCCCTGGGGCCGCATGCGGGCGCTGCCTGCGACCGTCCTGGTGAAGTGCGCCAAGGACGGCCAGGACTTGCGCATCGACTTGCCGGCGATCGGCCCGCGGACCGTCCGCAACGCGGCCGCCGCCGGCTGCGTCGGCCTCGCGGTGGAGGCCGGCCGCACCCTGTTGATCGACCGCCCGGAAACGATCGCCGAGGCCGACCGGCTCGGCCTCTTCCTGATCGGCATCGGAGTCGGCCCATGAAGATCTGGCTCGTGGCGGGCGAGGATTCCGGCGACCAGCTCGGCGCCAAGCTGATGGCGTCGCTGCGCGAGGCCGCGCCCGGCCCGGTAACCTTCGGCGGCGTCGGCGGGGAGGCGATGACGGCGCGGGGGCTGACCTCGCTCTTCCCCCTCGATGACGTGGCGGTAATGGGCTACCTGCCGGTGCTGGCGCGCCTACGCACGCTGCTGCGCCGCATCCGCCAGACCGTGGACGACGTGGTCGCCAACCGCCCGGACGTGCTCGTCATCATCGACAGCCCCGGCTTCACCCACGCGGTCGCCTCGCGCGTGCGCAAGCGCGCCCCGGAGATCCCGATCGTCGACTACGTCTCGCCGAGCGTGTGGGCGTGGCGGCCGTGGCGGGCGGCCTCGATGCGGGGGTTCGTCGATCACGTGCTGGCGCTGCTGCCGTTCGAGCCGGCGGCGCACCTACGGCTGAACGGGCCGCCCTGCACCTATGTCGGCCACCCCCTGATCGAGCGGTTCTCGGAGCTGCGGCCGGACGCGTCGGACGCCGCCCTGCGGGAGGCCGTGCCGTGGCGCGTGGTGGTGCTGCCGGGCTCTCGCCGCTCCGAGATCGAGCGGCTGATGCCGGTCTTCGGCCGGACGCTGGCGCGGCTGGCGCGGGACGTCGGCCCGATCGAAGCGGTGCTGCCTGCGGTCACCCGGCACCGCGCCCTGATCGAGCGCATGGCAAACGCCTGGAACGCGCCCGTGCGCATCGTCGCGGGCGAGACCGCGAAGTATGCCGCCTTCCGCCAAGCGCGGGCCGCGCTCGCCGCCTCCGGCACGGTGACGCTGGAACTCGCGCTGGCGGGGGTGCCGATGGTGGTGGCCTACAAGGTCTCGCGGGTCGAGGAGGCGGTGGCCCGGCGCCTGATCCAGGTGCCGACCATCGTGCTGCCGAACCTGATCCTGTCCGAGAACGCCATGCCGGAATTCGTTCAGGCCGAGTGCACCGAGGACCGCCTCGCCGCGGCGCTCGCCCCCCTCGTCACCGGCGGCACCGCGCGCGACCGCCAGGTGGCGGCCCTGAAGCGCATCGACGGCCTGATGCGGCTCCCCGACGACGAGGCGCCGAGCCGCAGCGCGGCGCGGGTGGTTCTGGCTGCGATCAAGGGCTGAGCGTCTCATCCCTCCCCCGCAGAGGGGGGAGGGTAGACCAGCCGTCAGCCGCGCTCGTTGATGCCGACGTAGTCGCGCTTGGTCGGGCCGACGTAGAGCTGGCGCGGGCGGCCGATCTTCTGCGAGGGATCCTCGATCATCTCGGCCCATTGCGCGATCCAGCCGACGGTGCGCGCCACCGCGAACAGCACCGTGAACATGTCGGTCGGGAAGCCCATCGCCTTCAGGGTGATGCCCGAGTAGAAGTCGATGTTCGGGTAGAGCTTCTTCTCGATGAAGTACTCGTCCTTGAGGGCGATCTCCTCGAGCTTCATCGCGACCTCGAGCAGCGGATCGTCGTTCTTGCCGAGTTCCTTCAGCACCTCGTGGGTGGTCTTCTGCATGATCCGCGCGCGCGGGTCGTAGTTCTTGTACACCCGGTGGCCGAAGCCCATCAGGCGGAACGGGTCGTTCTTGTCCTTGGCCTTGGCGACGTACTGATCGACGCGGTCCGGCGTGCCGATCTCCATCAGCATCTTCAAGGCCGCCTCGTTGGCGCCGCCATGCGCCGGCCCCCACAGGCAGGCGACGCCGGCCGCGATGCAGGCGAACGGGTTCGCGCCCGACGAGCCCGCGAGCCGCACCGTCGAGGTCGAGGCGTTCTGCTCGTGGTCGGCGTGCAGGATGAAGATCTTGTCCAGGGCCTTCGAAAAGATCGGGTTAACCTGGTAGTCCTCGCACGGGACGGCGTAGCACATCCGCAGGAAATTCGAGGTGTAGTCGAGATCGTTCTTCGGATACACGAACGGCTGGCCGATCGAGTATTTGTAGGCCATCGCCGCTAGCGTCGGCATCTTGGCGATCATGCGCATCGACGCGATCATGCGCTGGCTCTCGTCCGTGATGTCGGTCGAGTCGTGGTAGAAGGCCGAGAGCGCGCCGACGGAGGCGACCATCACCGCCATCGGGTGCGCGTCGCGGCGGAAGCCGGTGAAGAACCGGTTCATCTGGTCGTGCACCATGGTGTGGCGCGTGACGCGGTAGTCGAAGTCGGCCTTCTGACCCGGCGTCGGCAGCTCGCCGAACAGCATCAGGTAGCAGGTCTCGAGGAAGTCGCCCTGCTCGGCGAGCTGCTCGATCGGGTAGCCGCGATAGAGCAGCACGCCCTCGTCGCCGTCGATGTAGGTGATCTTCGATTCGCACGAGGCGGTCGAGGTGAAGCCGGGGTCGAAGGTGAAGGCGCCGGTCTGCGCGTAGAGCTTGCCGATGTCGACGACGTCGGGGCCGATCGTACCGCTCTTGACCGGCAGAGAGACCTCTTTGCCGTCCACGGTGATGGTGCTGGCTGCGCTCATGGAACGTGGACCCTTTCCTGGCAACGAATCGGTGCCGGCCCAAGGCTCGGCTCCGCGCCGCCCTGGACCCGAAGTCACCTGCATTTTGCTGCAGGTGCTCACAGGCCCACCGGTTAGCGGATCGGCCGGGCGCCAGCAACGGCGCGGATGACAACCACGCCCCGACGCCAAGCGAAAACCGGGCCGCGCGTGCGCTGCGGCGAAAGCCTCAGCTTTTCGTGATCCGGTCGGCGAGGCGGGCGAGGCTTTCCTCGCGGCCGAGGACCGCCATCACGTCGAACAGCGGCGGCGAGGTGGTGCGGCCGGTGAGCGCCGCCCGCAGCGGCTGCGCCACCTGCCCGAGCTTCAGCCCCTCGGTCTCGGCGAAGAGCCGCACCGCGGCTTCCGTCGCGGCGGCGCTCCACTCGGGCAGGGCCTCGAGCACCGGCAGGATCGCGGCGAGGCGTGCGCGGGCCTCGTCGGTGAGGAGGGCGGCAGCCTTCTCGTCCGGTACCAGCGGACGCGCGGCGGTGAGGTAGTAGGCGCTGTCGAGCAGCTCGATCAGGGTCTTGGCCCGCTCCTTCAGCCCCGGCATCGCCGCGACGAGCTTTTCGCGCAGGTCAGGCGCGAGGGGGGCGACGAGGCCGCGCTCCGGGCCGACGTTCGGCAGGATGCGCTCGATCGCGTCGACCAGGTCCCCATCCGCTGCGCCGCGGATGTAGAGGCCGTTGAGGTTCTCGAGCTTGGCGAAGTCGAACCGCGCCGGCGAGCGGCCGATCGCCTTGAGGTCGAAGGCCGCCACCATCTCCTCAGTGGAGAACACCTCCTTGTCGCCGTGGCTCCAGCCGAGGCGGACGAGGTAGTTGCGCAGCGCCGCCGACAGGTAGCCGAGGTCGCGGTAGGCGTCGACGCCGAGCGCGCCGTGGCGCTTGGACAGCTTGGCCCCGTCGGCCCCGTGGATCAGCGGGATGTGCGCCATCCGCGGCACCTCCCAGCCCAGCGCTGCAAAGATCTGGCTCTGGCGGGCCGCGTTGGTGAGGTGGTCGTCGCCGCGGATCACCTGGGTCACGCCCATGTCGTGGTCGTCGACGACGACGGCGAGCATATAGGTCGGGTTGCCGTCCGAGCGCAGCAGCACGAGGTCGTCGAGGTCGCGGTTGGCCCAGGTGACGCGGCCCTGCACCGCGTCGTCCACCACCGTCTCGCCCTCGCTCGGGGCGCGCAGCCGGATCACCGGCTTTACCCCCGCCGGCGCGTCGGACGGGTCGCGGTCGCGCCAGCGCCCGTCGTAGCGCAGCGGCTTGCCGGCGGCCCGCGCCTGCTCACGCATCTGCGTCAGCTCGTCCTGCGTCGCGTAGCAGCGATAGGCGTTGCCTGAGGCCAGCAGACTCTCGGCGACCTCGCGGTGGCGCTCGGCGCGGGCGTACTGGAACACCACGTCGCCGTCCCAGTCGAGCCCCAGCCAGCGCATCCCGTCGAGGATGGCGTCGATCGCCCCTTGCGTCGATCGCTCGCGGTCGGTGTCCTCGATTCGCAGCAGCATCCGGCCGCCCATCCGGCGGGCGTAGAGCCAATTGAACAGCGCCGTGCGGGCACCGCCAATATGGAGGTAGCCCGTGGGCGAGGGCGCGAAGCGCGTGACGACGGCTGACGACATCGGACGATGGATCTTTTGGTGAAGGGGCGAGGAGCACCCTGGTCGCGGCGCGGATCGACCGATCCGGTTGCGCGCGTCTAGATCGCTCCGCGGCGAAGGGAAAGGCGGTTCGGCGTCCGCGAAGACGCACGCAAAGCTGAGGACCCGCACCGGAACCCAGTTCCGACCGCTCTAGCACGCCCGTGCGGATGCGTTAACAATCCGCTCCGGCGCAGCGGCCTCGCGCCGGCCGGTGTGCCGATCATGGCGCGGGACATCGTACGATCGACGGGACGGGCCGTCGCTGGACCGGCTCTCGGGCGCTTCATCGCGCCCGCCGTGCTCGGGCCGGCTTTGCGCGGCTGGGTCGTCGGCGGCCTTGTGATCGAGGCCGAGCAGCGCCGGCTGTTCCCCTGGCTCGCGGTCGCCTTCGGCGCCGGCATCCTTGTGTTCTTCACCGCCACCGACGGGATGCCCGCGCTCTGGGCCCCCCTCGCTGCGGCGGCGGCCTGCGCCGCGACCCTGCCGTTCCTCGGTGGTCGGCCGGTGGCTTTGGCGATTGCGCTCGGGCTTGCCGCAGCGCTCCTCGGGTTCTCGGCGAGCGCCCTGCGGGTGTCGCGGGTGGCCGCGCCCGTGCTGACCCGCACGATGATCGCCCCGCTCGAAGGGCTGATCGAGTCGCTGGAGGAGCGGGAGGAGGGCGCCCGCCTCGTGGTCCGGGTCGCGAGCCTCGGCACGATGTCGGCGGCCGAGCGCCCGGTCCGCGTGCGCGTCTCGTTCAAGAAGGCGCCGCCCTTGCGGCCGGGCGACTTCATCGCCGCCACCGCTCGCCTGCTACCGCCCCCGGAGGCGGCGCGGCCGGGCGGCTACGACTTCGCCCGCGACGCCTACTTCCGCGGCATCGGCGCGGTCGGCTCCTTGTTGAGAAAGATCGCGGTGAAGCCGCCGCCGGAGCCGGTGCCGTGGTCGCTCCGCCTTGCGGCTGCGGTGGACGACGCCCGAAACGCGCTCACCCGCCGGATCACCGACGCCAACCGCGGCCAGGCCGGCGCGGTCGCGGCCGCCCTCGTGACCGGCAAGCGCGGGCTGATCGCGCCGGCGACCAACGACACCTTGCGGGCGGCCGGAATTTATCACGTCGTTTCTATCTCTGTACTCCACATGGTGCTGGCCGCCGGCGTCGTGTTCTGGCTCGTGCGGGCCGGGCTCGCGCTGGTGCCGTTCCTCGCGCTGGCCTGGCCGATCAAGAAGATCGCCGCGGCGCTGGCGATGGTCGGCGTCACCGCCTACTGCGTCTTCTCCGGTTGGGACATCGCCGCCGAGCGCTCCCTCGTCATGACCCTGATCATGCTCGGCGCGATCCTGGTCGACCGCCCGGCGTTGAGCATGCGCAACCTCGCCCTCGCCGCGCTCATCGCGCTGGCGCACGAGCCGGAGGGGCTGCTCGGCCCGAGCTTCCAGATGTCGTTTGGGGCGGTGGCCGGCCTCATCGCCTGCGCCCGGCTGATCGACGGGCGCCTGTTCCGCCGCGATGGCGCCGGGCGGATCGGCCGGCTGATCGCCCTGGGGCTGACGACGGTCGTCGGCACGCTCGGCACGACGCTGGTGGCCCAGGTCGCCACCGCACCCTTCGCGACCTACCACTTCCAGACGGTGCAGCCTTTCGGGCTGATCGGTAACGCGCTCACGCTGCCGCTGGTCTCGCTCGCGGTGATGCCGGCGGCGGTGCTCGGCATCGTCGCCTACCCGTTCGCCCTCGATCAGCCGGTCTGGTGGCTGATGGGCCTGGCAGTGCGGGGGATGCTGACGATCTCCGAATGGATCGAAGGGCTCGGGCGCGCCAACGTGGTGGTGCCGGCCTTCGGCACCGGGGCGCTCGGGTGCCTTGCCGCGGCGCTTCTGCTCGCGACGCTGCCGGTCTCGCGCCTGCGCTGGCTCGCCCTGCCGCCGGCGCTGCTGGGGCTCGGCCTCGCGACGGCGCCGGCACGCTTCGAAATCTACGTCGATCGCCAGGGCAGCGGTGCCGCGGTGCGCCGGATCGACGGCAGCCTCGTCGCCCTCGGCAAGCCGTCGAACTTCGTGCTGGAGCAATGGCTGAAGGCCGACGGCGACGGCCGGACCGGCGCGCAGGCGACCGGGGGCGCTACGTGTGACCGGATCGGTTGCGTCCTACGGCTCGCCGATGGCCGCGCGGTGGCGCTCCTGAAGGACCGCCGCGGCTTCGCCCAGGATTGCGCCAACGCCGCGGTGTTGATCACGCCGCTCTCCGCGCCGCCCGGCTGCGCCGCAGCCCTCGTCATCGATCGCGCCTACCTCGCCGCCCACGGCGCGGTGGCGATCCGCCTGCAGCCGGACGGCTTCACGGTGAGTCGGACCCGCGAGCCGGGGCGGACGCTGCCGTGGCGACCGGCCCAAGCCCGCGTGCCGGCCAAGCCAGCCGACCAGCCGGTGCCAGAATCGCCTTTACCCGGCGAGATCAAGCCGAAGTACGTACCTTTCCAGGGCATGGCGCCGCCGAATCCGCGGACCGAACCGGCGCCCGACGACCCGGCCGCGGACGGCCCCGACGCCGAGATGCCGGCGGAGACGCTTCAGTAACGGCGGACGAGGCTGACCAACCGCCCCTGGATCTGGACGCGATCCGGCCCGAGCACGCGGGTTTCGTAGGCGGGGTTGGCCGCTTCCAGTGCGATCGACGAGCCGCGCCGCCGCAGGCGCTTCAGCGTCGCCTCCTCATCGTCGATCAGCGCGACGATGATGTCGCCGGTGTTGGCGGTGTCCTGCTTGCGGATCACCACGAGGTCGCCGTCGAGGATGCCGGCCTCGACCATCGAATCGCCGCGGACCTCCAGTGCGTAGTGCTCGCCGCCGGCGAGGAAGTCCGGCGACATGGTGATCGCGTGGCTCTGGTTCTGGATCGCCGAGATCGGAGTTCCGGCGGCGATCCGGCCCATCACCGGGATCGACACGGAGCGACCGCTGTCATCGACCATCTGCGTCGTCGGCCGAGGCGGCACCGCCTTGGCGCGCCCGCCCTCCACCACGCTCGGGGTGAAGCGGCGTGGCGCGGGCGCCGCCACCGGGGCGGGCGCCGCCACCGGGGCGGGCGCCGCCATGCGGCCGGCGCCTTCGGGCATCCGCAGGACCTCGATCGCCCGGGCGCGGTTGGGAAGCCGGCGCAGGAAGCCGCGCTCCTCGAGGGCGGTGATCAGCCGATGGATGCCCGATTTCGACTTGAGGTCGAGGGCGTCCTTCATCTCGTCGAACGAGGGCGGGACGCCGTCCTCGCGCATCCGCTCATCAATGAATCGTAGGAGATCCAGCTGTTTACGGGTCAGCATCGGCGAGCTCGCGAGAAAGAGCGGCCGCACGAAGGTGAAGCCGCAGAAACAAAACACGAACACGTTAAACGTTCGTCAAGTGTTCCGCAAGGGTTCTTGTCGCGACGCGCTGCGCGGACAGACGAATTCGTTACGCGACGGTGCCAGCGCGGCACGGCGAGGTTCAGCCCTCCAGGCTTCGCCGCACGGCGCGGGCCGTGACGGCGGAGACGCGCACGTTCGATTCCTGCGTCACGCCCGCGATGTGCGGCGTCAGGATCAGGTTCGGCACGTCGGCGAACAGTGCCCCGCCCATAGCATCCAGCGGCTCCTCCGCGAACACGTCCAGCGCCGCCCCGCCGAGATGGCCCGACCGGAGCGCGTCAACGACTGCGCGCTCGTCCACCACGCCCCCGCGGGCGGCGTTGATCAGGATCGCGCCCGGTGGCATTCGGGTGATCGCGTCGGAGCCGATCATCCCCCGCGTCGCCTCGGTGAGCGGCACGTGCAGGGAGAGCACGTCGCTCGAAGCGATCAGCGCGTCGAGTTCGGCACGCGCCACCGAGCCGTGGGCCGGGCGCCACGCGGTGTCCTCGGGCGTCAGGTACGGGTCGAAGGCCGAGACCGCCATGTCGAGCGCCGCGGCGCGCCGGGCGGTCTCGCGGGCGATGGCACCGAAGCCGACGAGGCCGAGGCGCTTGCTGGCGATCTCGCGCCCCATCAACGCGTTGCGCGGCCACGCCCCCGCCGCCACCTGCGCGCTGGCACCGTAGGCGCCGCGCAGCAGCAGCAGAGCCGTGCCGATCACGTACTCGGCCACCGCGCCGTCGTTGGCGCCGATCGCGGGATGGACCGCGATACCGCGGGCTGCGCAGGCCGGCAGGTCGATGTTGTCGAGGCCGACGCCGAGGCGGCCCACCACCTTGAGGTCGGGAGCCGCTGCCAGCAGGTCGCCGCGCACCTGCGTGCGGTTGCGGACGATCAGCCCCGCCGCCTCTTGGAGCGCCGCGCGCAGGGCGTCGGGCCGGTCGACGAGGGTCGGATCGTAGAGCGTCTCGAACCCGGCGAGCTCCGCCCGGATCGCGGCCTCGTCCATGAACTCGCTGATGACGACCTTGAGCATCGCGTGCCGATCCTGTTTCGCACCGCGGCCTAGCCTCCCCCGCGTGCGTCTCCGCCGGGCGCCGTGCCCGCCTGCGGGGCCGTCATCTCGCGTCAGGGCGCATCGGTAAAGGCCGCGCCGGCTCATCGCGAGGGAACGGGCGTGCCGACGCAGCGCCGTTTGGGCTCGGACGGCATTCGTGTCCCGCACATCAGTATTCGGGCGTCGCCGCCCCGGGTGGCGCTGGACCGGCGCGTGATTAACCGCTTCGCAAGGCAAACCGGCTTAGGTTTGGACCCATGAGGTGCGGCCGGCGGCGGCGCCTTTCGACAATGCGTGACCGACGCCGACCCGAGCCGGCGATTCGGAGACACCGGAGCAGTTTCACCATGGCCCTCGACCTCAGCATGCCGATCCTGGTCGTCGACGACTACCAGACGATGGTCCGCATCATCCGCAACCTCCTGAAGCAGCTCGGCTTCGAGGAGGTCGACGACGCCTCCGATGGCACGGCCGCCCTGGCGCGCCTCAAGGGCCGCAAGTACGGCCTGGTCATCTCCGACTGGAACATGGAGCCGATGACCGGCTACGAGCTGCTTCGCCACGTCCGCGCCGACGAGGGCCTGCGCACCACGCCGTTCATCATGGTCACCGCGGAATCGAAGACCGAGAACGTCATCGCCGCCAAGAAGGCCGGCGTGAACAACTACATCGTCAAGCCGTTCAACGCCGCCACCTTGAAGAGCAAGATCGAAGCGGTCTGCGGCGCCTGAGCGGCCACTCGGGGACGACACGCGGAGGAGTGCTGACGATGGGTGTGCAAAGACCGCTCGGCGCGGCGATCAACCCTGCGACGATGGTCACCGAGTTGATGGAGATCGCGGACTACACCGCCCACGTACGCGACGAGATCGCGGCCTTGCGCGCCAACGAGCTGACGCACGACCGCATCCCGATGGCGCACGAGGAGCTCGGCAACGTCCTGGCGGCGACCGCTGGCGCCACCAACTCCATCATGGAGGCGGCCGAGTCGATGCTGGCGTTGCCGGACGGGCCCGGCTACCGCGACGCGGTCGAAAGCGGCATCGGCACTATCTTCGAGGCCTGCGCCTTCCAGGACATCACCGGCCAGCGCATCGGCAAGGTCGTCGCCGCCCTGCAGCAGTTCGAGGTGCGGCTCGCGCGCTTCTCCAGCGCCGTGCGGGCACGGGACGCGGCCGGCCAGGATCCGGCCGAGGCCGAGCGCAACGAGCGCGCACAGCGCCTGCTCTTGAACGGCCCGCAGCCGAACGGCCCTGCCACCGCCCAGGACGACATCGACGCCCTGTTCGCCTGACCCTCGACGGGCCGGCGCCGCCCCCGCTAAAGCATTTTCAAGCGAGGTGGATGCCGGCTCGCGTGAAGAAAATGCTCTAGCAGGCTGCTGCAGAAGTCGCTGGCAGGCTTGTGGCGGAGATGATTCACTCTGTTAGAGGCAGGGGTGGGATCAGGCGATGCGCGGGCGCGGAGATCGGTCGGAGAACCTGTTCAGCTACGTCCGCCT